>CAURFS010000015.1:0-15509 GCA_963523845.1 uncultured Campylobacter sp.
AAATATCGGTTCTATTTACGAGCTTGGCTCTTTGTCCAAAAACGGCTCGGATATATATTTGCTTATCGGATCGCACTTTATGGATAAGATAGATATCTTTAGTAATATCACAACGGATTTTCTTATAGGCGTAAAATGGATATTCTTCTACGCAGAGAAAGGGTCGCAATTAGAAGATATCTTTGATAGTTTTATAGAGCGGCACGATTTATTGGATATCGTTACATTGTCATACGGAATCGATGAAAAAACAGAGCTTGTAAATCTATTTTTATCCAAGATTACTCCAACAACTATGGGCGTATCAATATTAGATGAGAAAAATGCCGCCGAAAACGAGCTATTGCATGAAATTCTAAAAGGCGTAAATAATAAAAATGGCGATAAAATTTAAAATGAGGTGAAATATGCAGCAAAATGAAGAATTGTATTATTTAATAGCTGGATTCATATACGATTGGTGCGATATAGAGCTGTTTTGTGATGAATTTTATAAGATGTATGATTTGGAATCTCTATATTGCGCAACCAATAAAGCGGAAGAGCAGGCATTAAAAGAATTGGATATGATGGCGGGTAGATTTTCTGAGTTTGATGAAGATTTTAAAAAGGCTCCTAACGTATTTTTTAAAGAAGGCGAGATAAGGCAAAAGGCAGAAGAAATTTTTCGATTATTTTCTAATATCAAAATTTCGAAAGAGAAATTTTTTAGATTTTTGAAAGAACAGAGAGGGCTAAATTTTCCGATTGGCGTTGATTTGGGCGAAGGCTATGTAATGTGCCCGAATTGCTCTAATGCAATGAAAGCAGATAAGCGTCAAAGCGTGATTACATGCGATAATAAATATTGTATCGCTAAGCTTATCAATCCTTTAGCGAAATTAACATTTGCTGAGATCGAGAGTGCGAAATACAATAGCCAAGAAGCCGATTAAAAGGCTCAAGCGGACAAATCTTTGCTAAACTGCAAAAAGGAGTGCGATGCTAAGCGGAAGAGAAATTTACGAGAATTTTTTGTTAAGATTTTCGGACAACGAACGCGATATTATGAAAAATTTGGTTAGAAATATATATGAACTAAACAAAAGAGAGTTTATCATTGAGTTTGATGAAAATAATATATATAAAGTCAGATTTTATGATGATTTTGAAGGATGCTGCGATCCAGGTCTTGAAGAAGGAGAAGAGGGATGGGATGAGCTATTTTTCGGATTTGAATTTGTAGTTTTAGAGGTTTTATCGACGCGAGCTACAAAATTTAAAAAAGGCGACTACATCGAAATCAACTACAAAAACTATCCCAAAATATTTGATATGGATAGGAATTTGATTTAGATATGATGATTTAATAGAATTATGGAGAAAATAGATGCTTATTTTAGTAGGGCAGGAATTCCGCGTAAAAAGTATAGCTCAAGATGTCATAAAAGAATGGGGTAAATATGATTTAGGCTCGAACGATAGAACATTCAAATTAAATTAGGTAGTAAAAAACAAAAAATAGGATTTTAATATGATAAAAAATGAATTTGAATTTTTAATTGCCTCCGTGCCGGATAGAGAAAAAGTAGTAGCCGAGATTTGGCATATGGACAGAGAGCCTTTAATACAGATCAACCATGAAACAAATAAGCTTTTAGTCGCTGCTACCGAGACTCGGCATAATATCAATTTTTACGAGCTTATATGGGCGCTATATGCCGGGGGATTATGGCTAAAAGATGGGAATCAAAGACCGAATTTTGCGGAGCAGTTTGAGAAATTTTCAAAAAGAAACGGAAGATGCTCGAAAAATATCTTTAAATTTACAAGATATGAGAATAAAGTGAGTATAGAACATAAAGGCAATCTAATAGCGCATGTCATAAAAGATGGCGACGCCCTATTGGTAGGTTTGTTAAATTTTGGATTTGAATTAAAAGACTGCGTAGAGCTCGAAAATTTCGTATGGGCTTTGCAAAATTCTAGGAAACTGCTAGATGGCGCAGTTGTCTAAGTATCGCGGCAAAAACATCTATAAAGGATAATAAAATGACCGATTATTTCGTAAGAAAAGAAAGCGCAATAAAATTAAATAAGCTTTTGGGGTTAGATTCGGCGGGAGATGAGCAAGATTGGGAGCTAGAATTAGCAGATATCGGTAAAATTACGTCTATGCTAAATCTACTAGAAAACAAGACATTAAATTTCTACGATAAGATTGCTCTGTCGCATTTAATTGTCGCTTCGTTTGAGAAAGAGGATGAAGAGCTAGGCGCGGTAGACAAAGATAGGATTAAAATATTTGCCGACTTTCTGGACGATAACTTGCAAATCAAAAATATCATACGAGAATATTGGGTAGTTGCGTATGGGAATTTGAGCAAAAATTTAGCCTATTTGATATTTGGGGATAAATAAAGATATTAAATAATGCAGCCCAAAATTAGAAATTTGTGTTTATCGTTAGAAAATAGAATTTTAAATCTGCATCCTTTTAATCCCGAGCAAGTATGCTGCTGCATAGCGACATGGTTTATGGAAAATAAAATTTTATTTCTTATGAAAGAATACGACGGTTGCGGCTTGGACGAGCTGTTAAAGTTAAATTTTAAAGATTATCCGACCGAGCTATCGATTTACGGCGACGGAAAAGCGAAGGATCTCTTTGGCGCAAAGATCATCAAATCGGACAAATATCGCTTGATAAATAAAATTAAAGCGCTGAAAGATCAAAAGAGCTTAAGACTGGTCTACGAGGAATTAAACTCGATTATATTCGATAGTTTGGTAGTTAGCGTGGATTTGGACTTGGCGTGCGAATGCCCGCAATGGTCGCCTAGCGATTATAGAGTTATGTTAAACGAAACGACGGACGAAATCGTTTTTGCCTGTATAAACTGTGAGAAGAAATTTTATCCGCATACTCTTACCGAGTGCCAAATAGATTGTAATCTTGCTATTCCTAAACGCGGATATTTTATCAATTAACTATTTCAATCATTTCTTTTATAGCCAACTTTGGTATCCAAGAAAGACGCGGGCGGCAAGGGCTAAAATTATTTAACCCAGTCTAAATTTAACCCGCCTTGGCACATTAAATTTCACGATCGATTTGCGCTAGGGCACCCGGGCATCGCCAACCCCGAGCGCCGCTTGCTATCAAAGCTTTTAAACGCCAAAAGGTTTAAAAGCTCAAAACTGTCCGAAAAGATCGTTCAGCGCCTCACTGATGCTAGGATGCGTAAAAATTTGGTTTTTGAAAAAGTCTGCCTTCGCGCCCAGCGCCATGGCGATCGCCAGCTCATTAACGATCTCGTGCGCGTTTACGCAGTGAAGCGCCGCGCCTAAAATTTCGCCGCTAGCCGCGTCCACGACTGCTTTCATCATTCCCTCGTCGTGCGCTACGACCTTGGCGCCGGGCACCGCTGCCATCGAAAGCTTCAGCACCTTGATCTCGCGCCCGCTCTCTCTTGCCTGCCTCTCGCTAAGGCCGATGCGAGCTAGCGGCGTGCGGGTAAACAGCACGCTTGCATGCGGTGCGCGGTTTTTCGTAGTGCGCGCGCCGTCTCCGAAAAGCGCGCTAAAAATTATCCTAAAATCGTCTAAGCTAGTGTAGGTAAACATCTCTCCGCCGCGCACGTCGCCTGCCGCGTAGATGCCAGCAGTCGAGCTTTGCAAATGCTCGTTCGTGATGATATTGCCGCGCGCGTCCGTCTGCACCCCCGCAGCGGCTAAATTTAGCTCACCCGTATTCGCGCGACGACCGAGGGCGTATAAAAACGCATCCGCCGCGATCACCCTGCTCTCGCCCGCGAGGTTAAATTTGAGCTCCCCGCCCTTTAAGCTCAAAAACTCGCAGCCCTCGATAATCTCCACGCCTTGGGCTTGCAGAGCGGATTTGACGCTGGCAGCCACGTCCTCATCTTCGTTTTTCATAAATTTCGATCGCATCAGCACGCTAACTTTCGAGCCGAATCCCGCAAACATCGAAGCAAACTCAAGCCCGATAAATCCGCCGCCGATGATTACTAGATGCTTCGGCAGGATCTTTAAATTTAAAATTTCTTCGCTGCTATAAGCGACCCCTGAGCTTATCTCAAAGCTAGGCTCGACCTCCCTCGAGCCCGTATTTACGACGATCGTTTCTGCCGAAATTTCACGCGTTTGTCCGTCAGGACTTAGCACGCGCACGGAATTCGCGCTCGTAAATGAGCCTTCGCCGTCGATTACATCGATATTCGGGTTACTCTTTAGCATGGCTAAATTTTTCGCCCTCAGCGCCTCTACGAGCTCGTCCTTTTTCTGCATGCTCAGCACGAAATACTCTCCGAGCACGCTGAAATTTACGAAGCCAGCTTCCTTGCTCGCGGTAACCAGTCGCTTGGTCGGGATGCAGCCTACGTTGATGCAGGTGCCGCCGTACATTTGCGGCGAGCGCTCGATGAGAGCGACCTTTTTACCTAGCGCGGCGGATTTTGCGGCAAGGGTTTTGCCTGCTTTGCCAAAGCCTATTACGATGATATCATAATCCATTTTTAATCCTTTTGATCTGAAATTTCGCGGGATTATAAGAGGTTTTATTAAATTTAAAATCTGAGTGGCACAAATTTAAAGGCGCAGACAAGAGGCGCGAAATTCCACGTCGAAATTCTATCTTCGGCGGAGAATTTAATACGGAAAATAAAAATTTCAGCTCTAATCGTTTTAAAAATTCTGTATCGATAGAATTAAAATTTTAAGTGCGGGATATGCGGCGTTTTATAGTACTTGTTGTCGAATAGAATTAAATTCTAAACCCCAAACCGCTCATAAAATTTAAAGTCGCGAAAGCGCGGAATTTACGCCGTAAAATTCTGCTATTAGCGTTTTTTTACGCCCAGCAAAAACATATCGATGCGGTCCTTGATTAGCTCGCTCGCTTTGAAATTTAGCTTTTCGTCGAAAAACAGCAGCCTGCTAAAATGCGGCTCTCTAAGTAAAAAGCAAAAATATAGCGCCAGGCTTTTTGCCGTGCGTCCGGGCGCAAACTCGTCCGCATGCGCCGCCAAATACTCATCCAGCGCATTCGGCGAACCTAGCACGCCGCTTTTTAAAAAGATTTTTGGGCTCTCGCTAAGCGCGCCGTTAAAGCCGCTGAAAAGTATCAGCCGGTAGAATTTTATAGCCTCCGGAGCGAAAAGAAACTCCAGATAAATCCCTGCAAACTCCTGCAGATACTCACGCAATTTTAGGTCTTTATTGATTCGCATGCGCTCGTTCATTCGCTCGTCGAGCTTTTTGCTTTGCAGTTCGATGATACGCAAAAATAGGCTTTCTTTGTTATCAAAATACTTATAAACCGATGATAGCGAGCCGCCGCTAAGCTCGATGATATCGCTTAAGCTCGTAGCCTCGTAACCTTTGGCTAAAAACAGCTCCAGCGCCGCGTCTAAAATGAGCTTGCAGCGAATTTCGGATTTTTTATATTTAGGCGATTCGGGCATTTCGCCTCCTTTGAAATACTAAAATTTTTTGTAAGTGTATAAAAAATATACTTAATTAAGCAACATTATTGGGCTAAAATTTTAAAACCTCAGCAAAAAATAATTTTACGCGGCTTTTGCGAGCGAAGCGAAATTTTATATCACGCAAGCGCAAGCGAGCGGAATTTATCGCGCGCCGGCTGCGGTAAGGCGGAATCTATCTTTGTAAACGAAGCGTTTAATGCCTATTTTAGGCAAATTTAGCAATAATTACCTAAAACGCTAAAAGGCATCTTTGTATGAAAAAAGTCTCGATCGGCGAAGCAGCCGAAATTTTAGGAATTTCAAAAGAAGCCGTCTATAACCGCATCCGCAGAAATTCCTTGCGCGCCGAGGAAAGCGGCGGCGTGCGCTACGTGCTTTTAGATGATGAAATGCAACAAAGCGAGCCCGCTTCGCAAAGCTCTGCAAAAAGCTCGCGCACCAGCGGTGCAGCTGGCACTCAAAGCTTCATCGACTATCTCATCAAAGAAATCTCCGAGTTAAAAGGTAAAATCGAAGCACTGCAAAGCGATAAGGACAGGCTTCACAAAGAAAAAGAGGAAATTTTAATCGCTTCGAAAGATGAAATCAAGCTGATGTATAAAGAGCGCGACGAGAAGCTGAGATATTTTTTGTCGTTTTTCGACAAACCGCTGCTTTCGAGCAAAAGCCGCGAAGCCAAACCCTACGATGTCGAAATCAAAGAAAAAACCTTCGATCGTAGCGAATGGACGAGCCTTGCAAAATTCGTAAAATCGCTCAAACGCAAAAAGCGCCTCAAAGCGCAAAGCCTAATCATCGAAAATATCGGCAAGAGCGAGTTTATCCGCGTCGAGGGAAACGAGCTTTTGATAAATCAAAGCTTAGATATAAAATCATTGAAAGGAAAAAAATGAAACTACGCAAAATCGCGGCATACGCGCTAGCAGGGGGCTTCGGCCTCGTTATGGCGGGCTCGTTAGCGGGCTGCGACGATAGGGGGCAGGAGCAAAACGTCCGTCTGCAAGAAGGCGCGCTCGTGCGACTCGAAGAGGTCGCGCCGGGAAAATATAAAATTTTAGAGGAATTTCCGAGCGAAAAAACCCAGATTATCTTAAGATCGCTAGACGGCACGGAGAGAATTTTAAGCGATGAGGAAACCAAAGCCCTTCTAGCCGAAGAAAACGCCAAAATCGACGCCGGCACTTCAAATTTAACCAACCAAAACGCGCAGCTTAGCAGCGGCGGCATGAGCCTGGGTGAAGCGATCTTGGCAAGCGCTGCAGGCGCCATCATCGGCTCGTGGATCGGCGGCAAGCTGTTTAACAACCCAGCCTACCAAAGCCAGCGCCAAACCGCCTATAAAAGCCCGAGCGCATATTCTAGAAGCGTCGATAGCTTCAATCAAGCAAAGCAGCAAAACGATAAGGCGCGAAGCGGCAGAAGCGGATTTTTCGGCGGAAACAAAAGCGGCAAAAGCGGCGGATTTTTTGGTGGCTAAGCGCGGCGAGTTTAAATTTAACGCGTAGAATTTTAAAATTTGCGCCAAATTTAGCATTGATTTGACGCAGGTTTTTGCAAAAACGCGCTGTAGAGCTCGGCTAAATTTTACCGCTTCTGCCGCGCACGATCCGCGTCGTTTGCGTGCCGTTTTAATTTAGCCGCATATCTCGTGCAGCTTAAATTTATGCACGATCGCCGCGTATGATCTACGCTAATTAAATTTTGCCGCGTGCCGTGCGCGCTTTAAATTTACGCGAAGCCGTATGCGTATCAAAACTAGCAAAGGCCGCAAAGATCGCGGCGTAAATGAGTTAAAATTTTAAAAAAAGGATAAAAATGCAACTAAAAAAGATAACGCCGTTAAGCAACGAATATCTCGAAAAGCTCGGCTTTTACTGGCACACGGACGCCGACGAAACCCCTTACGTCAGCGACGAGATTGTGCGCGTGAGCGCTGCTGAGGCGGATGCATACTACGAAGCGGCGAACGAGCTATACGAGATGTTTATAGCAGCCGCGCAGCACGTCATCGACAATAACCTCTTCCACGAGCTCGGCATCCCCTTCAACCTCGTAGATCTAATCAAACAAAGCTGGGAAAACGAGGTGCACTGGCACCTATACGGGCGCGTTGATTTAGCAGGTGGGCTGGACGGCAAGCCGATCAAGCTGATAGAATTTAACGCCGACACGCCTACGGCAGTGTTTGAGACGGCGATCATCCAGTGGGCGATGCTCAAAGAAAACGGCATGGACGAGGCGAGCCAGTTCAACGACCTCTACGACGCGCTGCGCGATAATTTCAAGCGGCTCGTGGTGCTTGACGGCGAGCTGGAGGACTTTTCTAAATTTTATGAGGGGTGGAAAATTTTATTTAGCAGCGTCGCGGGCAATGTCGAGGACGAAAAGACGACGAAGCTTTTGCAGCAGACCGCGGAGGATGCGGGCTTTAAGACGCGCTTTGCCTACGTGGACGAGGTGGAATTTAACGACGAAGAGGGCGTGTTTTTTGACGGCGAAAACTACGAGTATTGGTTTAAGCTCATCCCTTGGGAGGCGATCGCGATCGAGGAGGGCGAGCTCGCGCTCATCTTAAAAAACATCGCGCAAAATCAAAAGGCTATCATTCTAAACCCCGCATACACGCTGCTTTTCCAAAGCAAAGGGATTATGAAAATCCTGTGGGATCTCTATCCGAACCACCCGCTGCTGCTGCAAAGCTCCTTTTCGCCGATCATCGGTAAAAAGATGATCAAAAAGCCGTTTTTGGCGCGCGAGGGGGCGAACGTGGCGATCTTCGACGCGGACGGCAAAAAAATAGAGGAAAACGGCGGTGAATACGGAAATCAGAAATTTTTGTATCAGGAATTTTACGAGCTCAACAAAGACGAGCGCGCCCAGAGCTACCAAGCGGGGGTATTTTTCGCATACGAAGGCTGCGCGCTGGGCTTCCGCAAGGGCGGCGAGATACTTGATAATCTCTCAAAATTTGTGGGGCACTACATCGAGGATGCGAAGTAGCGGCGCGGTAAATTTTATAAAATTTGAGAAATTTTAGGGCGGCGGCTCTTCGCGATAACTTTGGCGGCAAGGCTCTCGCCGCGGTAAATTTTATCGCTCGGCGGCAACGGCAAATTTGTCGCTTGGCAGTAAAATTTAACGCTAGGAGACTACGGTAAAATTTAACGTAGCGGCGCGACCAAAATTCTGCACGGATAAAATTTCGAGCAGGTTAAATTTGCGTAAGTTGAAATTCCGCGCGGAGCAAGATTTGCGCGAGCTAAATTTTAAAATTTAAATGCGAACGGCAGCAGCGATTAAATTTATCTCTCGCTTCAGCACAAATTGAAATTTTAAATTTAGACGCAGATTTCAGCGGAAGTAAAATTTACCGCTTGCTCCGGCGCGAGTTAGAATTTTAAAATTTAACGCCCCGCCCGCTGCAATCATTAAATTTCGCAATGGCAGAATTCGCGATAGTTAAATTTTGCGAGAGTAAATTTTGCAATAGCAAAATCTCGCGAGCAAATTTCCGCAATAGCTAAATTTGCAGAGTTAAAATTTTGCCGCTTAAGCGCCGCGCTCCGACCGCGTGGCGGAATTTAGCGGCTAAATTTAGCCGCGCTGCTACGACTTAAAATTTTAAAACGCAAAGAGGAAAATATGAAAATCGTATGTTTGGATGCCGCGACGCTGGGAAGCGATGCCGATCTTAGCGAGATCGCGAGCTTGGGCGAGTTTGAAAGCTACGAGATGACAGGGCCCGCGCAAACCGCGCATCGCCTAGCCGGCGCCGATGTCGTCATAACCAACAAAGTCCTAATCACGGACGAGATCATGGCGCAAACCGCGCTTAAGCTGATCTGCGTCAGCGCCACTGGCACGAATAATATCGATATGCAGGCAGCGCAGGCTCGCGGCATCGCGGTGAAAAATGTGGCGGGCTATTCGACGAACAGCGTCGTGCAGCAGACCTTCGCGTCGCTGTTTGCGCTAACCAACGCGCTCGGATACTACGCGGATTACGGCAGCAGCGGCAAATGGTGCGAGAGCGAAATTTTTACTCACATTGACGCACCCATCAGCGAAATTTACGGTAAAGAATTCGGCGCCATCGGGCTTGGACAGATCGGCGCAAAGGTCGCCCGCATCGCCGCCGCATTCGGCGCGAATGTGAGATACTACTCCACCAGCGGCGCGAACGACAACGGCGAGTTTGCCAGAGTGAGCCTGGATGCGCTTTTGAGGACATGCGACATTATCTCGATCCACGCCCCGCTAAATCAAAAAACTGCGGGATTGATCGGCGAGGCGGAGCTTGCAAAGATGAAAGAGGGGGCGATATTGATGAATTTCGGCCGCGGCGGCATCGTGGATGAGGACGCGCTAGCTCGCGCCGTGGACGAACGAGGCTTGCGCGTAGCACTTGACGTGCTGCAAACAGAGCCGATGAGGGCGGATCATCCGCTGCTGCGCGTGAAAAATCGCCGCAACGTCATCATCACGCCTCACATCGCATGGGCGAGCATAGAGGCCCGCAAACGGCTGATAAAGATGATCGCGCAAAATATTAGGGATTTTATGAGCGGCAAATGAATGCAGTTAAAACGCCGAAGCGAATTTAACAAAATCAAGATGCGGCGCAAGGCTCACAAAGACCCTGCACATAAAATTTTATTAGCTGAAAAGAAGTGATACTGCTTCGGGTAAAATTTTAAATTTATGCCGCGAATAAGCTATTTCTCCGCTTTGAATTCATAGATTTATCTTTGCTTGCAAATTCTTTTTATGCTCATCCAAAATCCTGTAACTATAAAAAATAATACAGAAATCGCCGCTACGCAAAATAAGAACTTACCCGCCTCGCCGAAGATATAGCCCGAATGCACGCTCAAAACGGCTTTATGTATAGCAAAAGGGCGCGGCATGGTACTTTTCGTATCATCATGGCGAGCATGCCGCAAGATGCCCTTTTTAACGTTTATACTCATCGTATTCATATGCTCTTCGCCCTCTTCGCCTTTATCGAAATAAAAGATCATAAAATTTCCTCCATCTTTTTGGGCGATAATATTGAAGAATTCGTAGTTTTCACCGCGTTCACGCTTAAAAATATCAAATGCCGTCTGCAAATTTAAAATTTTATCTTCATCCTCAAGCGAAAATCCTCGCACTTCGGTAAAACTCGTTTTTCTAAAAATTTCCTTTTCCCCTAGCGCTCTGTTGGTGATTTTGGCTATCCAATCATACGACCAATAAAGCCCGCTAGCGCTTATCGTAAGCAAAACGGGCAGCAGCAAAACTCCGACCGCGCCGTGCAAGCTATATAAAAACGTGTAACCTCTCGCTTTAAAATTTATCCTAAATGCGCGTAAAATCTTTCCTCTAAAGCTAGGATAATAGATCACCGCGCCTGAAATTAAGACTAAAATAAACATAACCGTGCTAAACGCCACGATATTTTTGCCTATTAGCCGCAGAGTTTCGTTTTTACTTAACCCAAAACCTAGATTAGTATGTAGATTTAGCGCTACGCCGATAAACGTATCGCCTATATTTTCCGAAGTAATTTCGCCGTTATAAGGATCTATAAAATATGATTTAAACTCGCCGCTAGAATCTGTGCCAGAAAGCCTAATCGCCCCATTTTTATTTTGAGGAATTCTATAATAACTGAGCGTAAAACCGGGCTTGACTTTTCTGAAAATATTTAAAATTTCGGCGGGTTCGAGGGCATCTTTTCCGCTCGGGCTCACGAAAGATTTGCTTTGATTTAACGCATCTATAATCTCGTCGTGATACGAGATAATAGCGCCACTAAGGGCTACGATTAAGATCGGCACGCAGCATATAAGCGTCAAAACAAGATGGACGTTGAACCAAAATTTTTTCCTTTTTAAAATCGCCATTAATTTCCTTAAATTTTAAATCCGCGGACGAAATTTATGCGCCGCGAATTTAAAAATTCACGTTAAATCCAACCTGCGCCTTCATCCCGTCTACGACCATCATTTGATAATTTCCCGAGCGCGTTAGTACGAATTCGTTGAATATGTTATAAAGCGTAAAATTTAAACTTGCGTCTTTTGTAACTTTATAGCTCGCGCCCAGATCAAAAAGCGTGTATGATCGGATATCCTCATCGTAGCTTAGGCTATCGCGCGTCCTACTATAATAATTTATTTGCGACCATAAGTTTAGCTTGGAGCTTACGTCGTAATCAAATCCTAGCTTTACCGAATGGATTGGAAAATTATTTAAGGTTTTGCCCTTCTCGCTACCCGTTTTTTGCTCGGATTTCGTATAGGCGTAGTTTGCATGCAGCTTCAAATTATCTAAAATTTGATAATCGCTACTTAGCTCTAGACCCCTAACCTCAGCTTCTCCAATATTTATAGTATCCCAAATACCGCGCCTGTAAGTTTTGCCGTTATGCACGCAAGGATTTCCCGGTCTTGGGCGGCAAATTAATTTGGTAGAAATTCCATCTTTGATTTCGGTATAAAACGCGGTAGCGCTAAAGTTAAATTTATCGTTATCGTCGTAAGAAAATCCGCCTTCGTAGCTTATGCTACTTTCAGGCTTCAGAGCTTCTACCGATCTGTGCTCCCTGGCCTCCTGCAAATGGCAGGGCAAGGCCCTCGCTACGCTGCTTAATATCCGGAGTTGAATATCCCGTCGAAACGCCGCCTTTAATAGAAAAGCTTTCGTTTAAACGATAAACGGCATAAGCGCGCGGAGATATATGGCCGCCATAGTCCTTATCGTGGTTATATCTGATTCCGCCGGTTAACGTTAAATCATCAGTTAGATAAAAATCATCCTCGCCGTAGATCGAATAATCCCATCTTTTGACATTTGCCTCATCTGCGGTAGTAGCGGCTTCGTTTAATCTCTCGCTTCGGTATTGCACGCCCAAACTCAAAGCATTTGAATCGAAAAAATATGAGCCTTTAGAATTTAACGTAGTCGTTCTAAGACGCAGATCCTGGGCGCCGCTTTCTTTCATGCTATCGTAATTTGCGTAGCTATCTATCATAAACTTATCGTATTTTCCCTGATGAGACAGGCTTGCGGTGTAGCCTTTCATATCCTCTTTCGCAATATCGATATTGCCACCCGAGGTTGATCGCGTACGCCCATATGTACGCCTAAATTTATTATTTACTTTACGATAATCAAGCGTTACCTCATCGTTTTGCGTTACGTTATACATCAGTTTTGCGCCCATATTCGTCTCTTCATTATTTCTATTCGCATAAGGCTCTTTATCCTCTATCTTTTCAAAAAATCTGCCGTAAAGTGCGATACCTAGTACGTCTGGGACGATAGCTCCGTTTAGATAAAAACCCGTTTGATAATCACCTTTTATTTGCGATTTTTTAGCGAAAGTATAGTATCCGTTTACATTGCCGCTAGGCTCATTTGAAAAGCCCTTGGTGATGATATTTATTACTCCGCCCATAGCGTCGCTGCCGTAAAGCGAGCTCATAGGCCCGCGGATGACCTCTATGCGCTCTATCGCATTTGCGGGAGGCAAGAAATTCTGGCTGCTGCCGATACTCCTTAATCCTTTATAAGCACTATCGCTGGTTGCAGGCTTGCCGTCGATTAAAATTTTTGTATACTTTTGAGATAAACCTCTTAGGCTTATGCCTTTTCTCGATGCAGCACCTAGCGTTGCGGTAAAGGCACTCGGCAAATCCTCTACCATTGCAGAGATATCTTGATAGTTACGCTTTTGTATCTCTTTTTGCGTAAGAACGGAGATAGAAGCGGGTGCGTCTTGAATATTTTGCCGATAGCCCGTAGCACTGACTACGGTAATTTCACCCAAATTTACGCTTTTGTCCTGTTTTTCTATCTCGCTCGATATTCCAGCTGTCGCTATAGCAGCGGTCAGCGATAATTTATATATTACGTGCACAAACGCCCCTTTTCTTATTAAAATTTAAACTCATTTTACTATAATAAGATACGCATTATCAAGAAATACTAAACGGTAGAGGGATTATTTTAAACGCTAAAGGGATAAGATGAGTAAAGAGATAAGTTTAGACGATTTTTTGCAAAAAATATCTAACGACATTGAGCCGTCTAAGCAATGTGGATATAACAAAACCGAGCTTGAAAGCGAAAGTATAAAATTCGACTTTAGCTCTTTTTATACGGGCGGAGAGATAGGATATTATAGCAGCGATATAATTTGCAGAGATTTCCTTTTGCATCGCCACGAACGGGGCAGCCGCTATTCATTTTTATTTTTCAATACGGGCGAAAATCCTATCTGCTTCAGATCGGATAAAGATCAATTCGTTTTGAATAAAGGTGAGTTTTGGCTCGGAACTATGCAAAGCAAATTGCGTGGCGTTCACGAGCTTGAAAATAAACACTATAAAAGCTCATGCATAGCGCTTAGCACCGCTTTTGCAAATGAGCTGGGAATTTTAAAAAATTTGAATTTAGATCAAGCCGTTTGCATGAAGAAATTTAAAACAAGCGCCGTGCAAAATATCATCCTCAAAGAGCTCGAAAATGCCGCGATATACGACGGCAAAATACGCGAAATTTTTATGGAAAGTAAAATTTTAGAGATACTTTATAGAAGTTTTCATAAATTTAATGAGCCCGAAAATGCGCTTAGTCTTGATGAAAATCGCATAAAAACAGTTCAAAAAGCAAAGAAAATATTACTCGAAAATATGCAAAACCCACCTAGCATTAAGGAGCTCGCTCATCTTTGTGCCACGAATGAATTTGCACTAAAAAGGGATTTTAAAGCATATTTTGGCACGACCATTTATGCAATGCTGACAAATGAGCGGCTTGGAATTGCAAAAGAGCTATTAAGTCTAGATCAAATCAGCGTAAACGAAGCTGCCAAAATGGTCGGATATAATAATTTATCGCATTTTTCTAAAATTTTTAGGACTAAATTTAACGTGCTGCCGACGCAACTGAAAAAGGATATAAAATTTTACTACTCGGATTAGAATTTCGCGCAACCGACTATCTTTTAGAAGCCACACTCTTTCGCAACCGCATATCAAAACATCATAAAATTTTATATCGCAACCGGGACCCGTAAAAATACGGAATTTAAATTATAAATGCTGCCGAAGCCTTGACGGCAAAAACGAGCTGCGATCAAATATCGCAGCTGCGCGTATATTTAGGTGCCAAACGACGCCTTCAAATTTTAAAATAACCCTATCTTTATTTTTTAGCTCGTAAAATATTTTTTACCTTTTACGCTATTATTCGCCCTTGCGTCTATCGGCTTTCTCTTTAATCTCTTCTGCCGCCTTTAGATCGTTTTGTGCCTTTTCAAAGGCTTTACGTGCTTTATCTACGCGGCGGGAATTCTTAACGCTAGCGTCTTCGGCATAAATTTTCTCCGCTTCCTCTAGCTCAACCTTTTTTTTACCATAATCCATCTGCGCTTTTTCAAGATTATTAGTCGCTTTATCCCCGCCCAAAAGCTCCGCTTTTGAGGTTACTTTGCCCGTTACTGGATTTCTGCCGATAGTAGCATCGAAATCTGCCTTTGTGTCATCAACATTATTTTTTCGATAACAATCCTTATGCCCTCCCACTAAAATTCCAGCAATATCACGAGGTCTGTTTTTAGGATCGGAGCAATCAGCTTTAGCAAAAGCACTTAGACCAAATATACATAAAAGTATAGCCATAATTAATGTTTTATTTTTCATTTTTTTCTCCTTTTTTAAGCCTAAAACAGGCTATAAACCTCATCGAGCGTAAAGTGCTTTTTATCGATCTTACCGCCGTAGTATGGCTTGATATCCTCGTCAAAAGCCTTATGGAAAAATTTCGCTTTATACATTTTTACCAGGCTGCTATTAACCGCATCAAGCAGCTCGGTATTGCCCTTAGATAGGGCAACGGCGATATAATCTACCTTGCCAAGGTTAATGATTTTCGCATCAAGCGCGGCATCGTTTCTAGCGTATCCGAGTACGACCGTATTATCGTCGGCAAAGCCTATGCTCTCGCCAGCCTTTAGTCTGGCGACACATT
>CAURFS010000016.1:0-14537 GCA_963523845.1 uncultured Campylobacter sp.
CTGTATGTACAAACGCGATGATGATGTCGGGATCATTGATGAGTGCGCGCGCGATGCAGACGCGCTGCTGCTGTCCGCCGCTAAGCTCGCTAGGGCGGTGCGTAATGCGGTGCCCGAGCCCCACTTTCTCAAGTGCTGCCTTGGCGCTGTCCTCGTCCACGCAGCTGTGGTAGTATTGATTTAGCATGACGTTTTCGACGGCCGTTAGGTAAGGGATTAGGTGAAACTGCTGAAACACGAGGCCGATCTTTTTGCGGCGAAATTCTAAAATTTGCTCGTCGTTTAGCGCGCTCGCGTCGGCTCCGCCTAGGATATATCTGCCCGCAGTGGGGGTGTCCATCAGGCTTAGGATATTTACTAGCGTACTCTTGCCGCTGCCGCTTGGACCCATTATGCTGACCCACTCGCCGCTTAAAACGTCGAAGCTGATATTATCGAGCGCCTTGACCTCGCCGAAGTATTTGCAGATGCCTTCAAATTTTAAAATTTCCATGTCATTCCCTTAATAGATTCGCTAAATTCGGATTCAGCGCCTTTTTGATCGGATAGTAGCTTGCGGCGAGCGCAAAAATCAGGCTCAGCGCAACCGCCGCAAAGAGGCTGATTAGCCTAAAATCCACGCTGCTTGAAAATATCAGATGCCCCAGCAAGATCGCGAGCAGGTATCCCACGAATACTCCAGCTAGCGAGCCTGCGACGCAGACGGTTAAAATTTCGCTCAGGATTAGGTGGAGCAAATTTTGTTTGCTCGCGCCGATTGCGCGGATGAGCGCGAACTCTTTGATGCGCGAAAGCAGGATAGAGCTAAGGCTCGTGTTGATGCAGACCGAGGTGATCAGAAGGATCGTAATGCCGATAAGAAGCATCAAAAGCTTGATTTTATTTAAGATGATGCCCTGGGTCTTGGATACCTTGCCGATCGGCGCGAAGCTCATCTGCGCGTCGCTCAAGCTCTTTGAAATTTCGCTAAGCTGCTTAAAATCGCCGCTTACGATCGCTTCTGCGTAATTTACCTGCGCAGGCTGATTTAAAATTTTTTGCGCCAGCGGCAGCGAGATTAGCAGCATGCCATCCTCTTTCTGCCCGTCATAGACGATGCCTTTTATCTTTACCTTGCTCGTTTCGTTTGAGCCGATCGGCGTGATCTCGATACTATCGCCGAGCTTCGCGCCCAAAAGCTTAGCAAGATCCTGCCCGATGAGCGCGTTTTTATCGTCGAAATCTACGCCGATAAACGAGCCCTCTTTAAGATCCAAAAACGGCATCGTATCGCGCAGAGAGGAGAAATTTACCCCCATGATGATGCCTGAGTTTACGCCCAAATTTGCGCTGCCAAAAAGATATTTATTCGCGCTTTTTAGAGCTGGAATTTTGGCAAATTTCGCATCGAGCGCCGCTTCGTCCATATGAGAATTTTCTAAATTCGCAGGGCTTACGATTAAATTTGCGCCGTAGCTGTTTAACTCGCTGGCGACCTTTTTATCGATGTCGGCGTAGATATTTACGAACGCCGCGCAAACCGCGCTGCCTAGCATTATCGCGACGAAAATCACGAAGCTGCGGATGCCGCTGTTGATGATACTTTTAAAGATCGCGCCTCTAAAAAACGCTCCGTTATTTCCTACCATAAAGCACCTCCGCAGGCAGTAGCTTGATCACTCCGCGTAGCGGCAAAATCGAGCCGATAATGCAAATAAGAAGTCCAAAGACGATGCTAAGCGGAAAGACCATTAGCGACACGCCGATAAAGGAGCCGAAAATTTGATACGCGATCGCCCAGCTAAGCGCGTAGCCCACGACTGCGCCCACGAGCGAGCTCGCTATGCAGATAACGAAAATTTCGGCGGCGAACTGGATATAGATCATAAAGTTGCTCGCTCCCAGCGCCTTAAGTAAGCCGATCTCTTTTTTGCGCTTGTAAATTTCGCTGCTTAGCAGGCTCGTGATGCAGATGCTGGAAATCAGCCGAGATAAAAGACTTACGACGCCCATTAAATTTTGAATTTTTTTCGTGATGCCGCTTTGAGCTTCGCTGACGCTAAGCACCGCCTTAGCGGTCGCGTTTGGATACTCCTCGGTGATCTGATATGCGATGGAGCTAACGTATGCCGAGCAATACCAAGTATCGTATTCTGTGGCGTCTAGATTATCAAGGCTCCTTCTTGCCTTTACGGACAGATCGTCTTCGGGGATAGTCATGGCGCTAACTTCGGCCTTGGCGATGAGGCCCTCTTTGTGCGTTAGCTTTTGCACCAGCGATAAATTTGCGATCAGCTTTTTGGATTCATCCTCCGCGCCGTGTAAAATCCCAACGACTTTAACCTCATAATCTCCAAGCTTAACCATATCGCCGATCTTTAGCCCAAGCCCGTCTCCTGCAAGCACCTCATTCTCGGCGCCGTCTTTTACCCACTGTCCCTCTACGCTCCAAAACGGATAGAGCGAGCGCACGCCCGATCTGAAATCAGGCTCGTCGCTAACGCCCACGTCCTTTTCAAAGTAGGTCCCCACGACGTCGTAATCTCCCGCGCGGGTAGTTAAAAAGGGCGCAAAGGCGGTGATATTGTTGCGCCAAAAAATTTCTTTGATCTTATGCAGCTCGCTCTCTTTTAAGAAATCGTCGTTTTTAAGCGGCGAGTATTCGCGCCCGCCGATCTCGATACTTAGGCTTTGCGAACGCGGTAGCACTACGATATTTGAGCCGTAGCTGCGTAGCTCCTTAGCGACCTCATCGCCGATTTTTAGCGTGATATTTAGCATGCAAGCGATCAGCGAGACCGATAAAAATATGGTCAAAAACGCTAAAATTTTGCTATCCCTGGAGTTTAAAATGGAGGATTTGATGATGCGTAAAAACATTATTTAAGCTCCTTTAGCGTGCCGTTTTCATCTACATAGCGCTCGGGGTGTGCGGTAAAGGCGTTTGCATTCGCTTCGCTTTCGAAAAAGTAGGTGCGTCCGTAGTAAAGATAGCTAAATTTAGAGGTGTTTAAAATTTCTTTTCTACTGACCGGATCGATCACCTTTTTATCCACGATCTCAGAGAAATAGGACGCGCCATCTTCAATCGTCTTAAGCGCGATGACGATATTTTGCCCCTCTAGCTTATAATCCAGCGGGATCGGATTGCAGCCGCCCAGCTTGCCGACGCTCGGCAAAAATATCCGCACATTGCAAGCGATGCAGATGAGCTCGTCGCCTTTTTTGATATAGCCCATATCGCCGCAGATCGAGCACGCATCAAAAACCGCGACCGGAGCAAATTTGTCCGTGAAGCGGTTTAGTAGAAAAAATCTAACCTTATGCCCGTCGTCGGTGACGTAGGCAAAGCGGTGCAGCTTGCCGTCCTTTACGATGTTTGCATCGATTATGAATTCCGCGCCTTGCGGCTCGATAATCTTAGGCTCATCGATCGTAGGCGGTTTTGAAGCGACCAAGATATAATAAAGCCCCAAAAAGCTGATTAAAATCCCAAGCGATAAGATCAGGCTAAAATCTCTAAAAATGGCAAATCTGCCCGCTTTAACCTCTCTAAATTTTATAATATCCGCTTCTCGAGGTACACGCCTTGGCGCACGAAATACCGTAAGTAGCGCAATTAGCGCGGCTATAAGGCAAAGAGCTAGCGTCAGATAGGAGTTATTGTAGTGGATGATTTTAGCGATGACGCTTAGAAACTCGGACGAGCCGATCGCGTTTGAAAGCCCCTCAAAACCCTTCGCAGCTAGTGCTTTGGGCGCATCTGCCTGGCGCAGATCAAGGCCCAAAAAGCCGATTTTAGCGATAAAAGCAAACGCCCACGCGATGATGAACGACGCCAGCCTTACGCCTTTGCCGGTGCGAGCCAAAACCGCGCGGTAAATGAAGAAGAACAAGACGAGCGCCAGCACGCCTAAAACCGCCATGAAGAGGTTGGTTAGGCTGAAGCTGTCCAGTAGCTCGCCGGAGAAAATTTTAAAATTCATCCCTATGAAGCGGTATTCAAATCCATACGCGCAGCCAAGAGCAAAAATAACTGCGGCGGTAAGATAGAATCGCTTAAGCTTAAACGCAAACAGCAACGCGAGCAGCGCCAAAAGTGCGAGCGCGTCAAATATAATCTTGCCCGTATCGGCGTTTGCCGAGCGCGCAAATGCGCTAAAGCACAGCGCCCCAAACGCAGCTCCAAAAAGCGCGGGCAAAAACGATGCGCTGATAAAGCGCCTGCCGCCCAGATACGCGCTTAAAAACGCGAGTGGAAATAGAGCCAAGCTAACGTGATAAAAAAATATCGTCATTAAAAATCCTCATCGAGCCTAATGCGCGTAAATCGCCTATAATTGCTTAAATTTTAAAATTTTAAAACCTACGCCATTTTGTAAATTTTAAAATTTCAAATCAGCCCGCAAAAAGTTCGCAGCAATAGAGCCGCCCGCAAAGAGAAATTTCGCCTCGCTATTGCTTTGGTTTTGTCTCGTCCTTGCGACGCGCTAAATTTAAAATTTTAAAATTTCAAGCCCCTTGAAATTTTAAAATTTTGCCGCAGCTAAAAAGATTCGTAAGCTTAAACGCATTAAAGCAAAAACGATGTGCTTTGGCTGCGGCGTAGCGATTAAATTTTTTTTAAATGGGCTAAATTTAACCGCCTTAAATTTAAAGCGTGCGGCTAAACCCAATACCGCTAGGGCTCCGCCGAAAACGGACTCGGCGGAGCCATCTATGATTTACTCTTTAGGAGCGCCCGTGTATTGGAAGGTGTATTTAACCGAGAACGGCTCCCACCATTTACCTACGCCGGTCGCTTTATCTGCGTGGCGACCGAATCCGTTGGCGCTTGGATTTTCGATGTTATAGGTTAGCTCGTAGTTGCCTACGCCGTTTACCATCTTGATATTGGCACCGTAGTGAGGGCCGTCGCTAGCTACCATCGGCATGAAATTTCCTTTTTGAATCTTGCCGGTATCTAGGTTTTTAAGTACATAAGCGATCTTTAGGTAAGGGATCCACTCGCCCTCGCCAAATCCGTTTGCGTTGCCTTTGATAGCGTGGATGTCCGCCTCAAGGTGGATGTCCGCTTTGCTAGGAGCTAGATCGATGCCTTTAGGCTCCATATCGATAGGCTGAAGATAAACGGCCGCGATCTCCATTCCATTTTGCTCGATAGGCTCGCCGATTGGATGCTCTCCCGCCATTGCTATAACAGAGGCTAGGCTTAGCGCCAACATACCTGAAAAAATCTTTTTCATCTTTTCTCTCCTTATTAAGATTTGTTTTTTTGCTTATTTTTTAAGATCAAAATTCCTACGATCAAAAGTACGATCATCACCGCTTGCGGCACGAGGCTCTGGACGTAAGGATAAAATCCTATCCACGTAATAGTTGGAAGCCCGTCTATTACCGTAGGCACGAATACCTTGCCCTCGACTAGCTCCATCACGCCCTTACCCACAAATACGACGGACATATAAAAGATAATGACTGACGTAGCGATGAAAAACGGCTTGATAGCGATTTTAAGCGAGAATTTTTTGATGACGATATAAACTATGATAAGAGCCGCTAGACCCGCTACAAAGCCTGCTGCTACCATGCTAGTAGCTGCTGGACTTTTAGCATCGAAAAGTAGTGCCAGATAAAATAGCACCGTCTCTGCGCCCTCGCGATAAACCGCTAAAAATACCGTCCACCAAAGCATCTTGCTATCGCCAGAGCTTAGGCTGTTTGAAATTTGACCTTGGATATAGGCGCTCCACTTTTTGGAGCTTGCATTCGAAAGAAGCCAAAAGCCCACGTAAAATAGCAGAACTACGGCGATTAACATCACCGCGCCCTCCATCACTTCGCGCGTTTGTCCTGCATTTTCACTACCGAAGATATAATTCAGCCCGTAAGCCGTAGCGATACTTAGCACAACTGCGACGCCAAGAGCGCTGTAAACGATATTTAGGTGCTTTGAGTTGCCGGATTTTATAAGTAGAGTGATGACTGCGGCTACGATAATGAGCGCTTCAAATCCTTCGCGCAAGATGATGATAAACGCGTATAAAAATAGATCCCAATTGCTTGATTTCTTCGTTAGCTCTATACTTTGGGTAAGCTGATCAAATAGCTTATTTTGCGCCGCTACGATCTGCTCTTTGGAAGCGCCCGCGCGCATAAGAGCCGAAATTTTATTAAAGCTTGCTTCGGTGTCTAGCTTGAGTTGAGTATTTTTAGCACCGACGATGTTTTCCATGCCGCTTTCTTCGTATTCGTCGAAGTAAATATTGCCGCTCTCATCGATCGCGTCATCAACCTTGCCGCTCTCGTAAAGCTGCAAAACCTTAGCCATTTTGTCTTTGATATTTTGCACAATCGGCGTAAAATCCTTGCCCTCATCCTCGCTAGTATCACTTTGAGCTAACGCAGTCTGTGGCGCTATGGAGTAGCTTTCTTGCGGCAAATCATTTACGGCTTTTAATGCTAGATTATCTAGAGCGTTTATCGCTTCGTCAAATTTTGATTTGTCTGTATCCGCATCCTCGCGCAAGAGATTTCCGATAATTTGCTGGATTGATTGATCGGTCTGAGATGAGACATATTTTCGCACTGCCTCTTCTAGGCGTTCGTTGCGGTAGATATCAAATTTAGCGCGATTTAGCGCAGCCTTTAACGCAGCAGCGTCTTTTTTATCAAACGCAGCTTTAGCGTTATCCAGCTCAGTTTTAAATTCCGTATAGACGCTCATCCAAGGCGAAGTTGTACCGGATGCTGCGGAATTCCCACCTGAGGCTGGCGCAGAGGTGCTGCCGTCGCCTCCGTCTTGATACTCGGCTACGAGACGATGACCAGATTCGATCGCAGGCAGAACCTCGTCAATCTCGCGATTTAGATTATCGATCATTGCTTGGATCTCATTTAGAGGCTTTTCAGCTTTGATCGCTTTACGGATATCGCCGAATTGCTTCTCCATATCGTAGGATTTTTTCTGTCCCAAATTTATGCGGATGCCGGCTTCTAGATTCTCAAAATGCCCAAAATACGCCTCTTGAGTTATCTTTCTAGCCTCAGAATTATTACCATCGACATAAAGTTTGATCGCTTGAGCAAATTTCTCTTTTATCGTCGCTGCTTCGGCGCGATAATCCGTATCTGCAAAAAGCATAGCAAGCGGAAAAATTAGAGCTAAAACCGCAAATTTAAAAAATTTCATCTGAACCTTCTTGAGTTGAATTCATACATTAAATTTCAAAATTAAGTGGCAATTATATGTAGAAAAATCTTAAAAAGTAATAAAAAAAGCGGTTATCATAAAGCACGAAAGCGGCTAAATTCTCAATTGCAAGAGCTTTTTGATAGATGGAATTTAATAGAATTTAGGATATGGCGGAATTTTAAAAGGCAGTCGGATTTTACTCCGACTGCTAAAATTTTAATGAAGTTTCGACCAAATTTTGCTTTTCCAAAGACCTGCAAAAACAGAAAGGATCAAGAAATAAATCATAATATTTATGGTTGTAGCTTCACGCTGCGATTTTTTGCTATCGCCTACGTCAGCTAGATATTCCACGACCTTGGCTTCAGCGTTTTCGTTCAAGCCTACGCGCGGCATCGAAGTGCCTGGAAGCTTCTTTTGCGTATCATTGATAAACTCGTGTAGATAGTTGGCGCCTTTAGAACGGATCATCATCGAAAGATCAGGAGGCGTCGAGCCCATATACGCAGCCAGGCTAGCCTTGTCGCTGGATGCAAAGAGCTTATCATATTTGACGTCGTGGCATCTTAGACAAGCATCCTCAAAAACTGCCTTGCTTAAAAGGAATTTTTTCTGCGCTTCGTCTAGTTCGGTGCCTTGCTTGATGCCGCTAGCAACAGCCTCAGAGGTGATTAGCTTATCCTCGCTAGGAGCGAGCGATTTTAGATAGGCTACGATATCGGCGATCTCTTGATTTAGATCACCGCCTGTACCGAAAAATCCAGGCATCGGAAAAGGCTTTTCGTCGCCAAATTTCTGATCTAGCTTAAGAGCCATGATCGGATCTTTGATAAGTGCAGCTAAGAATTTATCGGTATATAGATAGCCTGCGCTGCTAAGATCTGGCGGATTGACGCCATATGCGGCGCTAGCACTTGCCGCGTCCATAGGAGCGGGGATATTTGCACTTTTTACTCCATGACATGCGGTGCAGCCTGCATTTGTAAAGGTTTCGGCGCCGCGCACGGCATCGCCTTTGCTAAGATCTATTTTATTTATCTCGTCCCAAAAAAGCACCGTTTTGTCTTGTTGCTCTTTCGCGCTGGCAAGGGCTTTTTTAGAATTTTTTATCATCGTCTCATCTCCGCCCTTTTCGGCTGCGGCCAAAGCGCTTTCTGCTGCGGCTACGTTATGCGCGGCTAAAGCCGTATCGCCTACTGCAAAGTCGTAATTTACCGGATCGGTGTGCGGACTAAGCTTAGTATGAGCATAAGGCTCGATAAACCAGTATAAAATTCCCACACAAAAAAGCACCAAGATTAAGGTTCTTATCTCTTTCATGGCTAGACCCTCTTTCTTTCTGCGATTGTAATTAGCGGAAGCACTACGACAAGCAATCCGATATAGATGATCGATAAAGCAAAACCCCAGTATTTATTTTCGATACCGAGCTCCGCGCCGTCTGCAGGGAGCTTGCCGAAGAGGCTAAGCAGGATCATGTCGATTACTAAAATCCAAAACCAAATGAAAAACGCTTTGTTTTTGTGCGCAGGCGCTACTACGCTGCTGCGATCAAATAACGGGATAAAAAACAGCGAAACTCCGGCAAATGCAAAGGCGATAAGCCCGATGTCGGCGGCCTTAAGCGGTCCTACGTCGAAGTAAAATCCGCGCAGAATTTCATATTCCCAGAGGAAGTACCATTCCGGATAGATATGCGTCGGGGTTTTGAGGCTGTTTGCCGGCTCGAAATTTATCGGATCCATCGCAAAATCGAAGTGAAAGCCGACCAGATAAAAGAAAAATATCATAAAGATACTGACGTAGAAAAAATCCTTCGCCAAAAAGCCCGGCCAAAACGGAATTACCTTGCTTTCGCTAGTTTTTCCTTGCAGATACTTCTCACCCTCGAGCTCAAAGTCAATCTCCTCGCCGTCTAGGTTATTTACATGCGGGAATCTAAGCGAATAAAAATGCACCGCCAGCACCGCAACCACCACGAGAGGCAGTAAGCAGACGTGAAGCATAAAAAATCGTGTCAGCGTCGGATCGCTTACGGCGTAATCTCCGCGAATCCATTCGACTATTGCATCGCCAACTACTGGAATTCCACCGAATAAATTCGTAATAACCATCGCTGCCCAGTAGCTCATCTGCCCCCACGGAAGCATGTAGCCGCTAAAAGCCTCCGCCGAAAAGATGATGAAAAGCAGCATTCCGCTTACCCAAATCATCTCTCGCCCTTGCTTATACGAGCGGTAATAAATAGCTACTAAAGTATGAATGTATAAGATCAAAAATACGACCGATGCCGATACCGCGTGGATATGTCGCCATAGCCAGCCGTATTCGACCTCTTTCATAATCGTGAAATTTACGCTATCAAATGCGAGATTTACATCCGGCTTATAATACATCACGAGCATCAGTCCGCTTATAAACAAAACTATAAATAGCGTCATCAAAATAACACCCATCGCCCAAAGGAAGCTGATATTTTTAGGAATCCAATACTCGCTTACCATCACCTTGAAAAATTTCGTTACGGCGAGCCTTTGGTCGAACCAATCCCAAACTCCCGTAGCTTTTCTTATATGTGCCATCTGCGCCTCCTATGCTTTCTGCTTTAGGGCCTGGTATTCGGGACCCTCTTCGCCTAAAACGAGTTTCGTTCCGTCGATTTTAAAGGGCGGTATATCCATAGGGCGCGGCGGCGGACCGAATACGTTTACGCCGTTAGCATCAAAAATCCCACCGTGACATGCACAGATGAATTGTTGCGTCGATGGCTTGTAGCTAGGAATACAGCCTAAATGCGTACAAAGCCCTATGCAAAGCGTATATCTAGCATCTCCTACGACGACGTCGCGGGCATCGTTTTTAGGCATATCGGCAGTCTTTTTAAGCACGAAAATCGGCTTTTTGCGCCACTGCGTTTGATAAAGCTCGCCCTCTTTGATCGGACTTAAATCTACCGTAGTGACGCCGGCAGCGCGCACGCTAGGTAGCGGATCCCACGATTTCTTCATCCCCACGAGTGCGAAAACGCCACCCACAGCGGCAACTGCGCCGAAAGTAAGCCCGATAAAGCCTCGTCTATCCTGTTTTAGATCAGACATCTTTATCCTTTCAAATTAAGAAATTGATAAGCGCCAATTTTAGCCAAATAAAGATTAAATCAATATGATTATAAGCAGAAATTTAGCTTAACCTTGCAAGCTAAATTATATTTTAAGATAATTTTAATGCCTAGCGAGGCGTTTTCGCAGTTTAAAATTTTATAAATTTTCAAATTCTATCATATTCTATCATGGCGCGGAATTTAAAATTTTAAAATTTTGTCGCGCAAAAGTTGCTGCGACAATGGCGTGCAAAATTTTAAAATTTCGACATCATAAATAAAATTTCATAAAGCACGAGATTTTAAATTTAAAAATGAGCATAGAATTTATAAAATCAAATTTTAAAATTTCACTGCTCGGTCATGGCGGCAGTAGGGTAGAATTTTACGCTAGCGCGCTAGCTGAAATTTTAAAATTCTAAATTACGTCGAGCTTCCGTCGTATGAAAAAATTCCACTAGAAGTAAAATTTAAAACATTAAAACCCCATAGCGGTGCAAATTCCAAATCATTAAAATTTTACGACGTCTTAAAAATCTCAAGCATCAAAAATTCTGTCGCGATGCAAAATTTCAAAATTTAGCGCAATCGTGAGCCGTAAAATTCTATAAAATTCTGCGGGATTTCAAAGCCTAGCCAAAATTTAAAGATAAATTTCATAAATCCCTAAAGCCTCAGCAAGCTGCAAAATCAGGGCGAAATTTCAAAATTATTATTCTGAAATTTGGGCCCCACCTATCTAAAGTCTAGCCGATTTGCCCGAGCGAAAATACGCCGCGATTGCAAGAGCTATCATCGAGGCAACCATCACGTACGCCCAGCCGGGCACGGGGATACGCTCGCCGCTAGCGTATGAGTGCATTCCGCTTAGATAGAAATTTACGCCAAAATAGGTCATTATGACGCTAAAATACGCAAACATCGAGGCTACGGCAAAGGCGAACTGATTATTGAGCTTAGGCATAAACCTAAAATGCACGACCACCGCGTAGATGAAAATCGTAATGAGCGCCCAGGTCTCCTTCGGATCCCAGCCCCAGTAGCGCCCCCAGCTTTCATTCGCCCACACGCCGCCTAGGAAGTTGCCGACCGTCAGCAAGCAAAGCCCTAGGATCATCGACATTTCGTTGATGCGCGTAGCCTCCGTGATGTTGCGCGCGATCTCGGGGTTTTTCTTGTCGAATAAAAACATCACGAGGGTAAAAATTCCAAGCAGCATGCAAAGCCCCAAAAATCCGTAGCTTGCTGTGATTACCGAGACGTGGATCGTAAGCCAGTGCGATTTTAGAACCGGCTGGAGATTGGTGATTTGCGGATCGATGTCGCTAAGATGCGCGACCATCAGCGTAATGCCCGCCATTATCGAGGTAAGCGCCAGCGAGATTGCAGATTTGCGCGAGAAAAATATTCCGCTTAGCGACAGCGCCCACGCGATGTAGATGAGCGATTCGTAGGAGTTGCTCCACGGCGCGTGCCCCGAGACGTAGCCGCGTAGCGCAAGACCCGCAGTATGCGCGATAAAAGCGACGATATTTACGACATAAACTAGCTTAAACGCGCCGCCTAAGCGAAGAGCGGGCTTCATCATCCGCAAAAAGATAAAGATCAGAAGCAAAAATCCCGAGATAGTGTAGATCGGAAAGAGGCGAGAAAAAATTTTAGCCTTATTAAATAAAATTTCATATTTTATCGCACTCTCGCTAGGCATTAAATTTGCGCCGTTTTGTGCTTGGTATTTTTTGACGTAGCTTAGCATCTTTTCTGCGCCGCTCCAATCCCCGCTTTCTTGGGCATAGACCACGGACGAAACGAATATTCCCATCATCTTTTTAACTTCAGCAGATTCGTTTTGATCCAGCGCATCGCCTAGATATAGCGGCGAAAGCCACTCGTTATTTTTAGCGTTCTTAACCGGAATAATTCTAAAATAATCCCCCATAAACGCCGAGTAAAAGACGTTTACGCGCTCATTTACCTTGATGATCTCTTTATCTAGCACACCGCGATTGCCCAAAGGCTTTCGGTTGATCTCCTCGACCATTTTATCGAGCTTGTAGTAGCTCTCGCCGCCTTTAAATTCAAAAAAATCCATCATGCTGGCGTGGCTTTGCTTCTCATCCATACCTAGAATTTTTTTAAGCTCCGGCTCGCTAACCTTGATGATCGGCGCACGCCTCCAGTAGCTTTGATTTAGCATAAACGAAAGCGCGGCGGCGTTATGGTTTAAAATTTCGCCATTTGGTGCCTTGTAGTTGTCGGCGCGGTAAATTTTATTTAAAAGCTCCCTAGAAACGGTATCAAAAGGCTCCATTCGCCCATCAAATCCCTGAATTACGAGGCTTGCTAAATCCTCACTAAATTTAGGATCAAATTTCGGCACGGCCAGCTCGCCTCCCATAGTAGAAAAATTATGCGGCGGGACGGAGTCTTGCTCCGCTGCAGATTCTTGCGAAGCGGAGCTTTGATTGGAATTTTCAACGGCGAAATTCTGCGCGGAATTTTGCGAAGCGGGATCTTGCACGCTAGCCGGGCTTTGCGGCGCGGAATTTTCTGCAGCTGCATTTGAGACAGAATTTTGCGAAGTAGAATTTTGAGTTGTGGAGTTTTGTTCAGCATTTGCTGCGCTAGGATACAATGCGCTCAAGCTCAAAGCCAACGCGCCTGCTAATGCTAATGCCGCGCCTTTAGTGCCGCGTCGCGATTTTTTGGTGCGTTTTGATATGGAGCTTTCTGCGGAGCTTACGGGCACCGAGCTAGACGCGGAATTTTTAGAATTTACATCTTTTTCTCGAGCAAGATGCGTATTTTCGCTGATTAAGCGCGAGAGCTTGAAAAAGCGCGAGCCCCGGTTGAAAAAGTTAAAAAACATCCCTACGCAAAGCAAAAAATAGCCGATGTAAGTTGGAACTTTGCCGGGGTCTTTATTGACCGAAAGCACGGTGCCACGCTCATCCGTGTCGTATGAGCTTTGGAAAAATCGGTATCCGCCGTAATCGAGCACGTGATTCATAAAAATATCATAATCAAAGCTCGTATTGCCGTCTTTTAGCGCGATTTCACTTTTATATCCAGAGGGCGAATTGGTACCCGGGTAGCGATCCATCACAAAGTCGCGAAGCGCGATTTTAAAAGGCAGATGAAGCATCTTTGGCGCCAAGGCTACGATGAAATTCTTATCACCCACCTTGTAGCTAGCACCATGCGAATCCCTAGGCACGTAGATTTCGCGACTCTGTCCCGCAAAGCTTAGCGTAGCTACTACGCCGGGCTCACCCGGTAAATTCGCATCGACCGGGACGAATTTCTCGACCGCTGAGCTAAGCAGGCTAACAGGGGCAAAATTTATTCCGTCGAAGCTGTAAAGCGAGAGATTGCCTAGCGGATTATCCTCGTTTCTCTTAAGCGGTGCAGTGCTCATATCAGCCATTTTAGTGGCGTTTATATCAAGACTTGAGTTTAGATAGAATTTGCCGTCTTTGGATTTTATGTAGATGAAATTCTTACTTTTAGGCTCGGCGTTAAAAGTGATACTAAGCTCGCCTATATCCATGCTTTCGCCTGATTGCAAGGAGACATTTTGGCTGCCAACGTTGTTGGAAAATAATAACTCCACGCGTGCAGGAGCCTGTCCGGTCGGATCTTGCACCCATTTTAGCTCGCCGTGTTCTACGAGCTCTTTAAATTTTAAATTTGCGATCCTGCCCTCTACGTCTAGATTGAGATCGAAGTTCATCCGTCCTGCGCCGTTTAAAAATTTGCTCTCGTCAGCAGATATAAACTCGCCGTCGCTGCCTAAAGTAAGAAGCTGAACGACCTCGTCTTTAGTCGTTACGATCGAGCTCTCGCTGCCCTCTCTTATATGGATATTGCCCTCAAAGCCAAAATATCTAGTCAAAATCGCTCCAACAAGCATAAACAAAAAGCTTGCGTGAAAGATTAGCGCAGGCAGAGTGCGAAGCTTAATCATGCGGTAGCGATAGATATTGTAGGTTAAATTTACTCCCAAAAGAACCATCAGCGCGCCAAACCACGCAGTAGAATAAACCATCGCCCAAGCTACTTCCGTACCGT
Organism: uncultured Campylobacter sp.; assembly: GCA_963523845.1. Lineage (GTDB taxonomy): Bacteria > Campylobacterota > Campylobacteria > Campylobacterales > Campylobacteraceae > Campylobacter_B. The sequence goes on from CAURFS010000016.1 coordinate 14,346, forward strand.
AAGCGGTCTCTACGAAAGTGGCGATCGCACAGGCTAGCGCCAAAATCAGTAGCATCACTGACGCGCACTCCATACTAAAAAATGTCTTCATTGATTTCCTTTAGATTTACGAGGGTTTTCAAAATCGCGAGATTTTAGCAAAAATTGCTTAATTTTTCATTTTACGACCTGCAAGCGCACGCCTACTAGCGT
>CAURFS010000017.1:0-14015 GCA_963523845.1 uncultured Campylobacter sp.
TTACTCCATGATTTGATTTGCGGGAGTTTGCTCGCGCGCAGAATTTTGCTTTAAATTGCGTTTTAAATTTTGCTTCCGCGCGCCAAAATTCGGCGTCGCTTTTATGCGAAATTCCACTTCTGCGCACCGCCCCGCTACGGCGAAATTTTAAGCTTAGAGTTTTAAATTTATCCTTAAATTTGGGGCGCTGTGTAAAATTCATATAAAAAATTCGCCTTATGTGCGGACGAGTAAGCTTTGAAATTCCAAAATTCCTAGAATTTTGCTAAAATTGCGAGCAAATTGAAAGAAGGGCGAAATTTTGACTATTTACGATTTGGAGCGTCTGCGACTGGACGCGAAAAAGCACGTGGAGCAGCTAAAGTTTATCGTCGCCGTAAGCACGATCGTCTTGTTTGCGGTGTTCGGCGCTATCGCGTATTTTGCAGATAGGCAGGGCGCGCAGAGCTTTAGCGCGACGATGCTCGTGCTACTGGCGGTCGCCTCGCTCGCCGTGAGCCTTAAGGAGGTGCACTTAAACGGCTGGCAAAAGGATCTCATCGGCACGGAAAATATCTTAAAGTTCGGCGCGGTCGCGATCTCATTTTTGATCTTCAAATACTCCGCAGCCTTGCCGCAAGCGTTGATAGGCTTGGCCGCGCTTGCGTTTGGGGCGTGGCTAGCAGCGCGGCTTTACGCGCTCGGCGTAAAAAGCATGCAAGATATCTTTACCGGGCGGTACCGCCAAAGCTACAAGCAGCACTATCTGGCGCCTTTCGTGCGCGAGCTCGGCTACGAATATGTCTCTTACGGCAGCGTGCCGTTTTGGCGCGTGGTGCAGAGCGATCTGTTCGAGCTTATCGAAAATCTGCGCGGCAACGACCGCGTGGGCGGCGCGTGGCAGGGGGTGAGCTTCGAGTTTAGCGATGTGAGCTTTTTCCATCAAAATTTGCAGTACGAGCTCGCGGGGGCGTTTTTCGTAGCGGAATTTAACAAACGCATCATCGCGCCCGTTTTCATCTATCCGCGCGAGATACAAAACAAACAGCACGTAGGCCTAAAGCCCGTTGCGATGGACAACGTGGAGTTTGCCGCGCGCTACAAGGTGCTTAGCGACGAGCCGCAAAACGCGATGTACGTGCTAACGCCTGCATTTATGGAGCGGTTTTTGGCGGTGGGCGATGCGCTCGGGGCGCAGATCTGGGCGAGCATCAGAGAGCGGCGGATCCATATTTTTGTGCACACTGGGCGCGATAATTTCGAGCCTAGCGTCTATGAAAGCGTGCTACGCCGCGACCCCGCAAGCGAGATAAAGAGCGAAATTTTAAGCTTTTTGAGTATCGTTAAAATTTTAAAACTGAACGTGAGGATTTGGATCTAATAAAATTTGAGCGGTATTTTTGCTAAAAATTTTTAACTCTTAAAAGATAATTCGGCGCGTCTAGGTCTTTATTAAATTTTGATTTCATACGATGGGCTATCTTCTAAGCATTTATCGCTTACCTGCTTATCAAATTCTTGCTTTACGTCTAAAACCTGCTTCCTGCTTATATAAAAATTTGCGGTCGGATTTTGTCTAAATTTTTTCCTGTTTTTAATAGAAAATAGGTTTTTAGCTCCTTGTATTCGCTGCTCGTTAAAATCGAGGCGTCGATAATGAAATGCTTATCGAAGATAATCAAACTGTCGCCGCTTAGCATATCCAGTCCAAGCCCTACCCGTTTAACAATCTAAAAATCAGTAGCGGGAGTATGCCGAGCCCAAATGCTATCGGTACCACGAATGGAGCGATAGCGTAACCTTTAAAGTAAAAAACGGCGGACATTAAAACGAAGTAGATCATAACGACGCAAAATCCAAACTTTTTTGTAGCGATCGGTGATTGAAATTCGGAAGGTCCGAAGGTTCGTTTTATTCCTAATATATTTGATAATTTTATTTCGAATAGGACTAAATTTTTCTTCGTAGAAAAATACTCTATGGCGGAATTTTTAAATTTAATATAGCAGCTTCCTAGCTCTTTTGGCCGCCTGGTTAGCTCTCCGGGATGCCTATACGGGGAGAGGTATGAAATAATATCTAAAAGAAATAGAAACGGTAGATATAGCTTTATCATCTCTATCGCGTTGTCTTTGATGATTATCGGATATTTGTCGTAATCCCTAGTTTCGGTCTTTTTTAGCGTAGCGCTGATTTCAAATTTATCCAAATTTAGCTCTTTATAAACGGAATTTTAAAGCGTTTTATATATTCTCAAATAGGGCGGCGGCGCGCAAGTGCGGCGGATAATCTGTTATCCGCCGTAGCGCGTCTCACAAAATCGCGCTGCGTCGCAGGTTTATAAAACGCAGTTCGCATAAACGCAGCGCAATGCTCGCAAAAGTAAAATTCGCGGTTTGCAAAATCAAGCCGCGGCATTCAAAAGCGAACTTAAGCTTTTGGAATTCTGATCTTCTGTCCAGGATAGATGAGGTTCGCGTCCTTGATAACCTCGCGGTTGGCGTCGAAAATAATCTTGTATTTGTTCGCGTCGCCGTAAAATTTTTTCGCGATTTTAGATAGGTTATCGCCCTTTACGATGGTGTAGTAGTTTTCGGCGCTATCCTCTCTAATGCCCTCGATCTGCACGTTTTTGATGCCTGCGGTATTGCCCGCGATGAGGGCTGCTTTTTCGAGAGTTTCCTTATCGGCGTTACCGCTGATTTTGACGGTGTCGCCCTGCACCTCGACCTCTAGCCCCTCTACCGGCGTAGAGCTGAGATTGGTGGCGATCTCGTCTTTTACGGATTTGGCGTCATCGCCTAGACCTAGTAGCTTCTTGCCTGCTTCGGCTACGAATGAAAGTAAACCCATGTTTTCTCCTTTGGTTAAAGTGGCGAAATTTTATCTTAAATTTACCAACGATCAGCTTAGGCGCATATCCTTACGGCTCCGACCTAGCCCAATGATGTGACCTATGGCGCTCACTCTATGCTGACGGGGCAGGTTCTTGGACCATCATCGCCGCGCCCATCGATTTATGTTTGCAGCGTATGAATTATCAGCGCTGCGACTACGCTAAATTTTTAGTCAGTAAATTTCTAGCGATCACGGCGCATACGATGCTAAAAACGACGACCGAATACGAATTAATATTTAGCCCACAAAATCCCGCGCTTAGGGCAAAGGCGCAAAGTGGTGCGTTTAGATTGATCGCTAAAAAAGCAGCCCCTCCGCAAACGCCCGCCGCGCTTAGGTTAATAGGCAGAATTTCGCCGATCGCAAACCCCACGCATAGCCCTAAAACTGCGCCCAGCGCGAAACTCGGCGTGAGCGTGCCGCCGTATCCGCCGCAGCGAAAGATCATCAAAATGCAAAATGCCTTGCAAAACAAGATCGCAAGCAAATACGGGCTAAAGGATGCGGAGTTGAAAGCAAATTGCGCTGCGGAGCGCCCGTTACCTAAAATTTCAGGCACGTATGCGCCGATCGCCGCGGTAAGCAAGAATGCAAATGGCAGTGTAAGCGCGATTTTAAGGCTTTTTATGCGCAGCTTTTCGCACAAGCGCACCCCGTCTTGGAAATATTTTGCCGCGACCCCCGTGACAAGCCCGATTATCGCCGCTGCGAGTAAATTCTGCGGGGTAGGGGCGAAGTTCGAAACCGCGTAATAAATTTCTTTTGAAGCTCCAAATTCCGCTGTAGCTGTAGCCACCGCACTTGTGGCAAAGGCGCACAAAATCGCTCGAGTATCGAAGCTTTTAAGCAAAATTTCTAGGCTAAAAAGCGCGCCCGCTAGCGGGACGTTATATGCAGCGCCTAGTCCCGCTCCAGCGCCGCATGCGACAAATAGCCGAAGCTCATCTCCGCCGATATTTAAGGCGCGGCAAATTTTAGCCGCAAACAAGCCGCCCAGCTCGCGCGGAGCAGCCTCGCTGCCTACCGGTGCGCCCAGGGCGATGGCTACAAGCTGCAAAACCGAGTGGATTAAATTTTGCCAAAACGGCGGATTTTGCCCATCCATCATCGAAGCTACGTTTAAAAAGGGTTTTAGTCTTATTAGCAGAATTCTAATTAAAGTTACGATTACGCCGGCTGCGAGGACGCTAAGAAAGCGCCTAAGCGCAGTGGTTTGCTCCGTGATAATGTGAAATTCCTCATCATTATGCCCGAAAGCAAAAGTTTCAATTTCGTTGATGCCGAAGTTTAAGAGCCCCGCGCAAAGCCCCATTATAACGCCTATTGCAAGGATCGCTAAAAAGAATTTAGTACTCAAAATATGCCTTTTTGAAACGCATAATTATATAAAATTTTAGCTTTAAAAAATCCTTACCGTGCATATAAAAGTAGCTAAAACGCGAGTAAAATTTAAAACAATGGCTAGGAATTTATATCGCCTCTGCGGGTAAAATTTGCGCGAAATTCTATGAAGCTTAGGCAGAGGCAGAATTTTATTTACGCTAATCGCGCGAGTAAAATTTACATAGATTTTATATCGCGCGTAGAAAATTTAGTAAAATTTTGCATCGCGCGGGAGGATAAAATTCTATTTGAAATTTCTTGCCGCGAGGACAGGCGGAATTCTACGTAAAATTTAAATCTATCCGAGCGGGTAAAATTTTAAATTGAGTAAGCGAGAGAATTTCGCAGAGGACACGTGGGATTTCGCGCGGAATTCTAATTTGCGAAAGAGGGCAAAATTCCGCGTAGAATCCAATTCGCATAAGCGGATAAAATTTCGCGTGAAATTCCAAGCTGCGTGGTTGGGCAAAATTTCGCGCGGAATTTTAATTTGCGTGAGTCATAGAATTTTGCGCCCCCTCGCGAACAAATTCGCTTAGAATTTCGCTATTTTTTCCATATATCGTCCTTTTCGCCGGCTGCGGGCGCGCTTAGCTTTTTATCCAGAGCCGAAATTTTATCTGCGAGCTTTTGCGCGCCGTCAAAAATTTCATCTTTTTTCGGAAGCCCGAAGTGAAATTTCGAGCCTACGCTATCTCCGATGCTTGCAAGTAGCGATTTGGGCGCGTTTGCGATCGCGTCTTTAAAGATCGCCACATCGATACCAAGCTCGGCTAAGTTTTTTAGCGCCCGCGCAGAGCCGATAAACATCGCGATCTTGGCGTCGAAAAGATAATCGTTGGCTAGCTTTTGTGCGACCGCGGCTGATTTTTTATCCACGACGATGAAGCGCGCGCCTGCGCCGTTTGCGAGTAAAATTTCATTTATATCGTTCGTAATAACGCTAAATTTTTTCTGCGCCTTTTGCGCCGCGGCGATGAGTCTGTCGTTAAATTTAAAGAGCAGATTGTCGTATTTGAAAACTTCGTCGCCGTTTTTGATGAGATACAGCGGCTCGTAGGGCACGAGCGCGTGGCCTAGGATGATCATTTGCCGCCCCTTAGTTTGGCTTCGCAGGATTTGCAAAGGCGCTTTTTATCGCGCAGAGCAAGCTCATCGCTGCTAAAATATGTCCCGCACTCGTCGCACGCCAAAAGCTCGGTCGCATCGTCCTTTTTCTTTACGCGAAATCTAGGCACTATCAAAAAATATATGAGCGCCGCGATAACGGCGACGGCTAGAATTTTTCCCATTATTTCACCCCTTTGATCACTAAAAATTTTCTATTTTTCAAGGCATTTTCATCGCTAAAAATTTCGCAGCGCGCGCTTGCAAATTCCTTGCGGAATTCCTCCGCTTCCGCCTCTGCGCCCGAGCCTTTGTAGAGCAAAAACGTAGTGTTTTCGTCGTAAAAGCCGCGGCAAATTTCAACTAAGCTTCGCGCGCTCATTAGCGCTCGCGAGCTTATCAGATCGGCGCGCAGCTTTGCGCCGTCTTGCACGCGCTCGGCGTGGATTTTTACGTTAGCTAGAGCAAGGCTAACCTTCGCGTAGGTTAGAAACGCCGCTTTTTTAAGGTTCGGCTCAAATAGATGCCACTCGCACAGCGGCAGCGCGAGTGCCAAAAATAGCCCGGGAAAGCCCGCTCCCGAGCCGATGTCGCATGCGATGCGCGGATAGCGCGATATAAACTCCGCTCCGCTTAGGCTGTCGCGCACCACCGCATCCAAATCATCGTAATTCGTGAGGCTATGGACGCGGTTAAATTTTTGCAGACAGGCTTTAAATTTAGCTACCTGCTCGCCAAAGCTCTCGTCCGGCGCAAGCTTCACAGCAGATGCCCCATCTGTTCTTTTTTGACGCGCAGATAGTTTTCGTTAAATTTATTAGGCGTGATGATTATTGGCACGCGCGCGACTACTTCGACTTTTAGATCGTGCAGCTTTTGCGGATTATTCGTAAGTAGATTTATACGAGAAATTCCAAAATGAGCGAGTATGAAATCCACGATCTCGTAGGTTCGCTCGTCTGCTTTGAAGCCCAGCTGATGATTTGCTTCGATCGTATCGAGGCCCTGATCTTGCAGCGCGTAGGCGTTGATTTTATTAAAAAGCCCGATATTGCGCCCCTCTTGACGCAGATAGATCACCATGCCACCGTGCTCTTCGATATATTTTAGGCTCGCTTCGAGCTGCTCGCCGCAGTCGCACTTTAGGCTGCCGATCGCATCACCGGTAAGGCACTCCGAATGGATACGCACATTTACGATATCCGCGAAAGGCTGCTTAAATATCGCCAAATGCTCCTTATTCCCTTGCTTAAACGACTGAACGCGGAAGCTTCCGAAGCGGGAGGGAAGATTTGCGACCTCTGAAATTTTTATATCCATGCTTAAATTTACTCCGATTGTGATATTATAAATCTCACAATTCTAGCTAAAAAAGGAAAAATAATGTTTAAACGATTTAGACGCCTACGAATAAACCCCGCGCTTAGGGATCTGGTGCGACAAACCGATCTGCAAACCCGCTTTCTAATCTATCCGCTTTTTGTCGTGGAAGGAAGCGGCATCAAAAAGGAGATCGCCTCGATGCCGGGCGTATTTCAGATGAGCTTGGATGAAATTTTAAAAGAGTGCGAGGCTCTTTTGTCGCTAGGACTAGATAAAATTTTACTTTTCGGAATCCCTTCGCTAAAGGACAGCATCGGCTCGGACGCATTAAGCGAGGACGGCATCATCGCGACTTCTCTGCGCGCGATAAAGGCTAAATTTCCAAATTTATTAGTAATCACCGATCTGTGCTTTTGCGAATACACTGACCACGGGCACTGCGGCATCATCGATCATGTGCATCAGACTGTAGATAACGACGCGACCCTTGAAATTTCGGCGCAGCAGGCGCTCATTCACGCCAAAGCGGGTGCGGACATGATCGCGCCCAGCGGCATGATGGACGGTATTATCGCTACCTTGCGAGAGGCGCTCGATCGCGGCGGATTTGAAAATTTACCGATTATGGCGTATTCGACGAAGTTTGCCAGCGGCTACTACGGGCCGTTTCGCGACGTGGCGGAATCAGCGCCTAGTTTCGGCGATCGTAGCAGCTACCAGATGGATCCCGCAAATAGATTTGAGGCGATCAACGAAAGCCTGCAAGACGAGGCGCAGGGAGCGGATATCTTGATGATAAAGCCCGCGCTTGCGTATCTGGATCTAATCAGAGACCTACGGGAGCGCACGCTGCTGCCGATCTGCGCGTATAACGTAAGCGGCGAATACTCGCTACTGCAGGCGGGTAAAAAAGCGGGCGTGATCGATTATGAACGCGTGATGATGGAGACGATAATAGGCATAAGGCGCGCCGGCGCGGATATGATCATCACCTATCACGCCAAAGAGATCGCGGAAATTTTAAACTCGCGCAGGTAAAATTTTAAGAATTTTGGAATTTTAAAATTTCACGGTAGCGGCGAGACTTGTTTTTGAAATTTACTTCGCGGCACGTAGCGTAAATTTAAAATTTTAAAGCCGAATAAAACGCTACGTAAGCGAAAACAGTGTAAAATTTAACCAAAAAGGAGTGATATGAGGCACTTTCTTACGTTAAACGATTTTAGCAAAGACGAGATAATCGAAATTTTAAATTTAGCGTTTGAGATAAAGAAAGAAGCTAAGGCACGAAATTTCAAGCCATATTTAAAAGATCAAAAATTAGCGATGATATTTGAAAAAAGCTCGACCAGGACGCGAGTTAGTTTTGACGTGGGGATGAATGAGCTCGGCGGGCACGCGCTGTTTTTGAGCAGTCGCGACATACAGCTCGGGCGCGGCGAGCCGATCAAAGACACTGCGCGCGTGATTTCGCGAATGTGCGATCTAATCATGGCGCGCGTAAATCGCCACGAGACGCTCATAGAGCTCGCGGAATTTAGCCGCGTGCCGGTGATAAACGGGCTAAGCGATAAATTTCATCCCGTGCAGTTAATGGCGGATCTTATGACGATCGTGGAGTGCGGCACCTCAATTTCAAAGATAAAAGCCGCGTACGTGGGCGACGGCAACAATATGACGCACTCGTGGCTTATGTTAGCCTCAAAGCTTGGATTTGAGCTGCGAGTAGCAACGCCCGTGGGCTATGAGGCGGATGCGCAAATTTTGGCGCAAGCGAGAGAAAATGCCGAAATTTCAGGCGCTAAAATTCTAACGGGATACGATATAAAAGAAGCCGTAAGGGGCACAAACGTCGTGACGACCGATACTTGGGTTTCGATGGGTCAAGAAGGCGAAAAGGAGCAAAGAATTCGCGATTTTGCGGGCTTTTGCGTGGATGAAAGCTTAATGGCTCTGGCCGAAAAAAACGCGATCTTTTTGCACTGCCTGCCGGCGTACCGCGGATACGAGGTGAACGAGGCCGTGTTTGAAGCGCATGCGGATGAAATTTTTGCAGAGGCGGAAAATCGCCTGCACGCGCAAAAGGGCGTTATGGTTTGGCTGGATAAAAGAAGGTAAATTTAGGAGAAAGCATGGAAGAAAAAGAGAAAGCGCTAAAAAAGATCGACAAAGCGAGCGAATTTTTCGGGCTGGATAGCTCGAAAAGGACGGTTTTTGAAATTTCGCAGGGCGAGGACAACGAGAAAAAACTCACTTTAAAAAGCGGCTCGTGGAGCGATGAGGAGCCGTGGTTCGGCATCGACGAAAATAACGAAGTACATACGATGATCTCGATAAAATCGCTCGCAAATCTCATCGCCGCGACCAAAAACGCGATGCAAGAAAATTTTAATCTCAAGCTTGAGCGCTCGATTTTGCAGCATACGCCGGTGGATTTCGGCGACGCGTGGATCGTGTGCATGGACGAGATCAGAAGGCTAACGGGCGCAGATCCGAATGCGAAAAGATTAAGCTTAGACGTCGACGCCGTCGTTTCGCGCGTAAAAAGCCTGCATCCAAACCTTTTTATCGACATCGAAGAGCTTATCAAAACCAAGGCGGGCGGCCGTGAATAGCATAGACTTCGACGCTTACGCGAAATTTTCACGCCCCGGACCCCGCTACACGAGCTATCCGACCGCTTTGGAATTTAACGAAAACTTCAGTTACGACGGGTATTTGAACGAGCTGAAAAATCAGAAAAGCTCCACGCCGTTGTCGCTTTACTTTCACATGCCGTTTTGCCGTTCCGCCTGTTATTTTTGCGGCTGCAACGTAATCTACACGGGCAAGCGCGACAAGATGGATCGGTATTTGGACTATATCGAGCGCGAAATGCAAATTTTAAGCGGCGTCGTGGACGGCTCGCGGCAAGTCGTGCAGATGCACTTCGGCGGCGGTACGCCTACTTATTTTAGCGCCGAACAGCTCGCGCGCCACATAAAAAATATCAAAAAGTATTTTAAAAATTTCAGCCCCGAAGCCGAGATCAGCTGTGAGATCGATCCGCGGTTTTTAAACGCCGAGCAGCTAGGCGTGCTCGTCTCAAACGGCTTTAACCGCATCAGCTACGGCGTGCAGGATTTCGACGAGCGCGTGCAAAAGGAGATCCACCGCATCCAGCCTTTCGAGCTTACGAGGGACGTCATAGCCATGGCGCGCGCGAGGGGGATAAAATCGATAAATATGGATCTGATCTACGGCCTTCCGTATCAGAGCCTAGCTAGCTTTAAGCGCACGCTGGAGCTTGCGCTTTCGCTTGATCCGGACCGCTTTGCGATCTTTAACTACGCGCACGTGCCGTGGATCAAAAAATCTATGCGTAAATTTGACGAGACGACACTGCCCGAGCCTAAAGTAAAGCTTGAAATTTTAAAATTTACGCACGATTTTTTGAGCGCGAACGGATATGAGATGATCGGTATGGATCACTACTCAAAGCCCGCCGATGAGCTTCACGCCGCGCTTAAAAACGGCTCGCTGCACCGTAATTTCCAGGGCTATACGACCAAGGGCGGCGCCGATCTGATCGGCATCGGGCTAACCAGCATCGGCGAGGGTACGCGCCACTACGCGCAAAATTTCAAAGATATGGATGCATATGAAGCCGCGATCAATGCAGGCAGGCTGCCGTATTGCAGGGGCGTTTTGCTAAATGAAGAGGATCTGCTGCGCAAAGAGGTGATTATGGGGCTGATGAGTAATTTTTGCGTCGATATAGAGGCGATCGAGGAGAAATTTAAGATAAAATTTTTCGAGCACTTTAGAGCGAGCTTAAAGCAGCTTGAGGCGCTAAAGGATTTCGTACAAGTCTCGCCGCATAGAATTTCGGTAACGCCTACCGGTACGCTTTTGATCCGTAATATCGCGATGTGCTTTGATGAGTATATGGTTAAAAATTTGGGCGAAAAGCGCTTTTCTAAAACCGTCTAAGCGGCGCAGCTATGAGTAGGGCAAAGCTTGTAGCGTTCGATTTTGCGGCACTTAGCGAGCGCTGCGTAAAATGTGGTAAATGTATCCAAGTCTGCACGATTCATGGCATTAACGGCGATGAAGTAACGAGCCCACGCGGATTTGTGGATCTTTTGGGCGCTTACGGCAGAAATGAGCTAAAGCTTGATAAAAACGCTAAGAAAATTTTTGAAAGCTGCTTTTTATGCACCAACTGCGTAGATATTTGCGGCGAGTCTTTGCCCATAGATACGGCAATCGAGAATGTTCGCGCGCGCATTGCGGAAAAATTTGGCATCGCGTGGTACAAAAAAGCTGCGTTTTGGCTGCTTGGGCACCGCAAAGCGCTGGATCTAGCAGCAGCGCTTGGATACGTGTTTCTTAGCTGTGGCTTTAAGATGCGAAAAGATACGCAAAGCTCTATGTCGCCTAGATTTGACTTACCACTACTTAAAAAAGAGCGCTTGCTGCCTGCTCCTGCGAAAAAGAGCTTTATGAACTCGCACGCAGAATTTATCGACAACGGCGGCGAAAAAACTATCGGAATTTTTATAGGCTGCATGGCAAACTACGCTTACACGGGCGTAGGCGAGGCGGTTTTACATATCGCGCGAGCGCTAAAGCTAAACGTAAATTTGATGAAGGAACAAGCCTGTTGCGGCGCTCCTGCGTATTTTACGGGAGATTTTGCGGCGGTTGAACGCGTGGCAAAATTTAATATAGCATATTTCGAAAAAGCTCTGCCTGCTCTTGATGCGATTATCGTGCCCGAGGCTACGTGCTCTGCAATGCTGCGGGTGGATTACGCGAATTTTTTTGAAAACGAGCCGCAATGGAAAGCCCGTGCGCAAAAGCTTGCGAGTAAAATTTTTATGGCGAGCGAATACTTTTATAAATTTACAAACTTAAGTGATCTTTTGATGCGCCGCGGCAAAAGGGCTTTAGCGATTACTTATCACGATCCGTGCCATGCCCGCAAAATGCAGGGTATTTGGAAAGAACCGCGCGGCTTGCTCGCTCAAAACTACGAAATAACCGAGATGGATGAGCCTAATAAATGCTGCGGATTTGGCGGTGTGACAATGCAGACCGAGCGCTACGAGCTCGCGCGCGCAGCGGGATTAGCTAAGGCGCGTGCAATGGCAGATCTGCCTGTGCGCGTAGTTTCTGCCGAGTGCAGTGCGTGCAGGATGCAGCTAAATAATTCGCTTTCTTTAAGTGGCTCGCAGATGAGGTGCATAAATCCGTTGGAGCTCATCGCTGAGGCGCTTATGAGCGAGGAAAATTCCAATGGATAAATTTTGCGTTTTAGAAGCTCCTGCATTTCGCCGGCTTTTTACTCAATTTACATCCTGGGACAAAATTCCGTGCTTTTGAAATTTTGGTTTTTAAAAATTATGATTAAATTTTATCGTTAGCTTGTAGAGGTTGCGGTCTACACTTTTGAGCTTTCTGATATATCAGCCTGAAGTGGCGTGCGGTGGAACCCATAGGCTTTGCTCTGCGGCGGGGTTGATTAATATGATTTTAAATACTAAAATTTTGTAGTTTAGAATTTTAGCTGAGGGATTTGCGCAAAATTTTAAGAAGTTGAATTGTAAGATGGATTTTGGCAAAATTTTAATTTTATGTGGCATTATTTGAAATTCTATGGAATTTGTGCTGTGAGCAAATAGCTAAAATTTTGATTTATTGATTTGCGTGGCGGAGCAGGCTTAAAGCGCGAATTTTAAATTTCGTAAAATTTAAGAATTAGTTACGTATGAGCTTCTTCTACTTCGCGGTTTTGGCGTTGGGGCAAAATTTCTTTCAAAAATGCCAAAGTATGCATAAAATATACTCACAATTTTTAGCACGAGATATTTAGCAAAAAAGGCTAAGCTAGCAAGATCATGGATTTAAATTTAATTTTATTCTTGCTCTTTTGTGTCATCTTCAGAGTCCAGCTTTGCTTCTTCGATCAAGAGCCTGTTGGCTTCGGTAGCCTTTTTTATCTCGCTTAAGTTTTCTTCTATCTTATTTAGGCGCTTTTCAAGGGTATTTAGACGCTTTTCAGAGCGGGAGATAAAATAATAAATCAAATAAATCATAAAAACTATTATGATCCAAGGTACGATTTTCATATAAAATTCCTTAAAATTTAAAATTGCGCGCATTATAGCAGAAATTTTATGAAATTTTAAAATAGGCTGTTTTAGCCTTGACAATTAGGGATTTTTCGGTTATAATTGCCACTTCAATTTCAAAATGCTGGTGTAGCTCAGCTGGTAGAGCTACTGCCTTGTAAGCAGTGGGTCGGCGGTTCGATCCCGTCCACCAGCTCCATTTTTTGTAACAGTGTTTGACCAGATTTCATCAAAGGGTGAGATACTCAAGTGGCCAACGAGGGCAGACTGTAAATCTGCTGGCTTTGCCTTCCGTGGTTCGAATCCACGTCTCACCACCATGAATTTTTGATGCGGGATTAGCTCAGTTGGCTAGAGCATCAGCCTTCCAAGCTGAGGGTCGCGGGTTCGAGCCCCGTTTCCCGCTCCACCATTTAGGTTTACTGGGAGCTGTAAAACTTAACTGCTTTTATATGCTTACATAATCTAAATTTTGGTCGCATTGTTGGGTATTGGTAGCGATTTCTCTTTGCCTGAGTTTAGGCTCATATGGCTCAGAGGTAGAGCACTTCCTTGGTAAGGAAGAGGTCGCGGGTTCAAGTCCCGCTATGAGCTCCATAAAATAGAGTCGCTTAGTTTGTTGTGTAATCCACAAATCAATAACGGAGGATATGATGGCTAAAGAAAAATTTAATCGTAACAAGCCACACGTAAACATTGGTACCATCGGTCACGTTGACCATGGTAAGACTACTTTGACAGCTGCTATTTCTGCTGTTCTTTCCAGGAAAGGTCTAGCTGAGCTAAAGGACTACGACAATATCGATAACGCTCCAGAGGAAAAAGAGCGCGGTATTACTATCGCTACGTCTCACATCGAATATGAGACCGAGAAACGTCACTATGCTCACGTTGACTGCCCAGGTCACGCCGACTACGTAAAAAATATGATTACTGGTGCTGCCCAAATGGACGGCGCTATCCTCGTAGTTGCTGCTACTGATGGTCCTATGCCTCAAACTCGTGAGCACATCCTTTTGGGTCGCCAAGTAGGTATCCCTCGTATCGTTGTGTTTATGAACAAAGTTGATATGGTGGATGACCCTGAATTGTTAGAACTTGTAGAACTCGAAATGCGCGAACTCTTGAGCTCTTACCAATACGATGGTGATAATACTCCTATCATCCAAGGCTCTGCTCTTGGTGCTCTTAACGGTGAGAAAAAATGGG
>CAURFS010000018.1:0-13934 GCA_963523845.1 uncultured Campylobacter sp.
TAGGATTGTCGTAAAAAACCGGCTGGTACGCGCTAAATTTAATCAACAACGCGAGCAAAAAGCCGCTCATCGTCCGCACTCAAGGCACTAAGAAAAATAGCGGCTCCGAGCTTACCCCTTACGCTCACAAGCTGATTCGCGCTTATGATGCTATCAGCCACGCGGGCGAGACGTTTTTGAGTGAAATTTTAAAGCTTGATGAGATCACTGAAGAGAGTCTTTTAAGCTTAGAGAAGATCGGTATGAAGCTTTCTGCACGCAATCAGCTAAGCGTTGAGATTACGGATGTTCAAACAGGCGCTGTAAATTCTCAAATCACGGCTAAACTCGCAGGTGGTGAAATTTTATGCGCGACGGTAACCGTAGAGAGCGAAAAAAATTTAGGGCTAAAGGCGGGCAAGGATGTGCTATTTTTATTCAAAGCCCCAAGCGTCATCATTGCCAAAGGAGCCTCGGAGAAGCTAAAACTTAGCACGACGAATCAAATCAAAGGCACGATTAGCGAGGTCAAAATCGGCGCGGTAAACGCAGAGATCTGTCTAGGCACAAGCTCGCATCAAAATATCACCGCGATCATCACGCGAGAATCTGCCACCGCGATGGGTCTAGGAGTAGGAGATGAAGTAACGGCGATCATCGAGCCTAGCGAGATCATTATTGGTGCGTAATAGGATGAGATCGGGTGCGCAAAATTTTGAAATTTAAGGCGTAAATTTAAAATTTTAGATACAATTCAATTCTCGGCGAGAGCCGAAACGAAAGGCATAAGATGAAGTTAAAAGCAGTGCTTTTAGGAATTTTAACCGCAGGTGCGCTTAGCGCAGGCGAGGTCAGCGTAGCAGCCGCTGCGAACACGACGTATGCGTTTGACGAGATCAAGGCGGAATTTGCCAAGCTACATCCGCAAACCACGCTAAACGTGAGCTTGGGCGCAAGCGGAGCGCTTAGCACGCAGATCAAAAACGGCGCGCCGTTTGATATTTTTATGGCGGCTGATATGAAATTTGCAGACGATCTGCATAAAGATGGCTTTGCGACGGCGCCTGCCAAAACCTACGCAAAGGGCAAAGTGGCGATGTTTAGTGTGCGCGGCGTAGATCTTAGCAAGGGGCTTGAAATTTTAAAAGACCCTAGCGTCAAAACTATCACGATAGCAAATCCAAAGACCGCTCCTTACGGCACCGCAAGCGTACAGGCTTTCCAAAAAGCAGGGGTTTACGATGAGATCAAAGGCAAAATCGTAGAGGCAAAATCGATCGGCGAGGCTCTTTCGCAAGCGCTTAAAGCTTCCGACGTCGGCTTTATCGCGGCCAGCGCGATGTATGCGCCTAAAATGGCAAAGGGCGGCTGCAACGGCAAGCCTTGCAAGCAGGGCGAAAATTTCGTCTTGGTCGACACCAAGCTCTACGAGCCGATAGCTCAAGGTATGGTCGTGCTAAACCGCGCTAAAGACAATGCCGAAGTCAAGGCGTTTTATGATTTTATCCTAAGCGATAAGGGTAAAGAGATCTTTGCTAAGTACGGATACGAGTTTTAATGTTTAGGGCGAGAATCAACGAAATTTTACAAAAAGACGGCATCCATTCTGTAGGATTTATCGCGGGCGGTATTAAGCTGCGTGGCGTATTTCTGCAGCTAAGTAGCGAGCTTAAGGTGGGTAGCGAAGTTTACGTGGGCTTTAAAAGCACCGATGTGCTTTTATCTCGCGAAGCCCTAAGTGGTGTATCTAGCGAAAATGAAATTCACGGCAAGATTATGAGCCTAAGCTTAGGTGAAATTCTATGCACGCTCAGGTTTGAAGGCAAGATAAGCTTTGATGTGCTCATTAGCGCGCATTCTGCGCAGGAGCTTGCTTTACGCGAGGGCGACGAGGTTTTCGCATACGTTAGCGCCACTGCGATATATATAGAAAAATATGATAACGATTGATTGTAAGAAAAAAATCAGTGATGATTTCTCGATTGATGCTCGCTTAGAGATTAACAAAGGCTCGTTTGTGTGCCTATATGGGCGCAGCGGTAGCGGTAAGACTACACTGCTGCGCATTTTAGCGGGATTTTTGCGCGCAGATAGTGGTAGCATAAAAGATGGCGATCGTGTGCTGCAAGAAGGCAATGAATTCTTAAGTGCGGGCAAGCGCAGGATCGGCTTTTTGTTTCAAGACTATGCACTTTTTGAGAATATGAGCGTGACAGGCAATCTGCTTTTTGCCAGAAACGATCCGCAAAAAGCTGTGATGCTGCTTGAAATTTTAGAGCTTAGTGAGTTTGCAAAATCCGGCGTAGAGGGTCTTAGCGGCGGACAGAAGCAGCGCGTGGCACTTGCTCGCGCACTGATGCAAGAGCCTGAAATTTTGCTACTTGACGAGCCGCTTTCGGCGCTTGATTTTACGATGCGCGAAAAAATCCAAGAATATCTGCTAAAAATCCACGAGCAGTTTCATCAGACCGTGATTTTGGTAAGCCACGATGTGAGTGAGATTTATAGGCTTTGCAAGCGGGTTTATGAGATGAAGGACGGCAGGATCGTCCGCACCGGTACGCCGGAGGAAATTTTCCTTAAAACTAGAGGCTCACAGAAGTTTTCTTTCGTGGGCAAGATTGTCGATTTGCAAGCACGCGACGGGGTCAAAGTAGCTGTCGTAGCGATCGGCAGCCAGCTGTGCGAAGTGGTGCTAAGCAGTGCAGAAGCCGAGGGCTTGCAAGTAGGCGATGAGGTCAAAGCGGGTGCCAAAGCCTTTAATATCACTCTGCGTAAAATTTAAACTTGCAGGCAAGCTTGGGCGCGCCTGGGTGAGAAATTTCAACTAGATTAGAGATTTAAATGTAGACTCTTATGGAATTTTACGTAGAATTTAGATGAGGAATTTTGCGAAATTTTAGCTAGATTTGCCCGTAAAATACGGGGATGTTTTAAAATTTCATTCGCATCGCGCTTAGATTTTCATGAAACACAAAATTTAAACGCAGGCTAGAGTAAAACCGCAACGCTAGACTAGATAGCGTGTGGAAATTAAGCTTTAAATTTTAGATTTTGCGCAGGCATGCGCCACTAAATTCCTTCTTTGAATTTATTGATTGGCGTGGTGGGTTTATTTTTAAATTTGGCGGTTTTTAGCTTACTTTTTTGGCAGGAGTTGCGCGAATTCTATCATGCGATTTTGGTAAAAAATTTAATGTGAAGCTTCGCGCAAACTTAAAATTTTTAGATTTGGAATTTTACCTGGATTTTGTGGCTTTGAAATTTTAAAAGCTCTAACGGCTTGAAGCTTGCGTGCTAAACTCGCTTAATAAGAGCTGTGGCAAAATTTCATTAACCGTGTCTTTTGGGTTTATGCGAAATTTTAAAATTTCGTTTTGTCGGTCCCAATGAAATTTCGCTAGGTCGTTTAGAGAGCGTTGTTTAGCCATATCTTGCGTGAAATTTGCGCTCAGACAAATCCTGCCCGCTCAAGTGTTAAAGCCTAGTGAAGCTTTTTGGAATTTAGTTCAGCAAAATTCGTGGTCTTAAAAATTTGCCGGCTTGGTAGAGAGCTTAAAGGTTCAGCAGGATTTGCACGCTTGAAGAAATTTATTAGCCAAGCAATTTTATAAAATTCCGCTCGCTTTAGCTTGCGCGAAATTTTTAAAATTTCATTTCGCTAAAGCTCTTGCGCAGCTAGGTCTGCGCAGAATTTTTCAAAATTCTATTATGCAAAGCCTTATGGCTATGTGGTTTGCGTAAATTCTATCTAGCTTTGCCTCTAAATTTTAAAGTAGGGCTAGGCTTTTAAGATTTTATAGTTTGGGCCCAGCGGCTCGGCTCGGAGGATAAATGTTTGAAATTTTAAAGGGGCTCGATTACACGCCGTTTCTCGTTTCATTAAAGCTTGCCAGCTTGACGACGCTCGCGTTGTTTATCATCTGCGTGCCGCTTGCGTTTTTTATGGCGAGAAAAAATTTCTGCGGCAAAAGCGTGATCGAATCGATCATCTCGCTTCCGCTGGTGCTGCCGCCATCGGTGCTAGGGTTTTACCTGCTCGTTTTTCTATCGCCGTATTCGGTGCTGGGGGAGTTTTTTGACAAACACTTCGGGCTTCGGCTCGTATTTAATTTCAGCGGGCTCGTGATTGCGAGCTGCATCTACTCGCTGCCGTTTATGTTTTCGCCGCTGGTTTCGGGCTTTCGCTCGCTTCCGCGCTCGCTTTTTTGGGCGTGCGATTCGCTCGGCAAGGGCTATTTTTCCAAGCTTTTTCGCGTCGCGTTGCCCGCGATACGCCACTCCCTGCTTAGCGCCTTGGTGATCTGCTTTGCGCATACGATGGGCGAGTTCGGCGTCGTGCTGATGATCGGCGGCAGCGTGAGCGAGCAGACCAAGGTCGCTTCCATCGCGATCTACGAAGCGACCGAGACGCTCGATTTCGCGCAGGCTCACGCGTATTCGGCGCTGATGTTACTCTTTAGCTTCGCGGTGCTTTTGATCATGCATTTTTTGGGCGCAAAGGGCGCAAAAACACAAGCTTAAATCGGCTTTAAAACGAAATTTGCTAAAATCCTGCAAAATTTGGAATTTGGCATGAAAAACAAAAAAGACTTCGTTACCGAAAGATTTAATGCCGCCTTGATTCTAGGCGCTGCGCTACTTACGCTTGTAGTAGTTTGCGAGATTAGCTTTTTGCGCACCAGGATCGCTACGCAGCTTGATTTGCGGGCGCGCACGGCGATTACTTTACTTAAAAATACCGACGAGTCGCTTTTTAGCGAGCTTGAAATACTAAAAGAAACTATCCTTTCTCTGGACGCAAGGCACGAAGCTGCACAAAGCGAGCTTTACGCGGATTTGATCCGCAACGTCGTAAAATCTTCTCATAAATTTGACGCTATTTTTTATCTACGCGCCCGCGGCGCGGAGCAGGAGAGCTTAGCACATTTTTCATCGGATGCGCGTATTTCGGATCTTGGCGAGATACGGCTTGCGGATATCGCAAGCGAGCTAAAAAAGGATGAATGGGTATCGCGCTATATGATGATGGATGGGGCGTGGCGGTATTTTTTGATCAAGCGCGTAAACGCTGATTCGTATCTGCTAGGTTTTGCCAACACCGCTAGGCCGATTGCCAGGCTCTCTTCGCTGGGAGATATTTTGGTCTTTAACGCCGAAGGTAAATTTTTTAACGCTCCTGGCAGCGTAACCGATATATTAGGGCAGGATTTTGATTTTTCGCGCCTAGGCGAAGTGGTAAGCTTTGAAGACGAATCTGGACTAAGCTTTGCATATCTTGCGAAATTTGGGGATAATTTCGTAATGGCTCGCGAACGAGCCGGCTATTTTTTAGGCGCGGACGATTTTATCGTCGTAGCGCTAGCAGCAGCGATTTTAGCTTATTTAATCCTTCTAATTTCAAATTTTACGTTTTTAAAAAAGCGCGTTTTCATCCCGCTCGCGGCAGTTCAAAACGCTCTGCGCCAAGGGGATTACCACTCCAAAATCCGCGATATAGAAGCGCTAAATCCGCTAAGCTCCGTCTTAGAAATTTCTAAATCCATAGACGAGGTTTTGAAGTCTAATCTGCGCCACGGCGATTTTAGCCTCAGCTTTAAAGATGCGTTAAAATACAGCTCTCTTTCGGTACTTAGCATCGATAACGTCGCAGGTACGATCGAAAGCGCTAGCAACGGCGCACGCGAGCTTTACGGCGATGACGTCGTGGGGCGGAATATCTTCGCGCTGCAAGCAGGCTCGTTTTACGATCACGCCTATCAAACCCAGCGCGCAAATTATGTCAAAGAAAACTATGTCGTAACCCGCCAAGAGACCAAAAATGGCGTCAAAGACCTTTATGTTAAAAAATCTTATATCCGCGACGGAAGTAAAATTTCAACCCTTTTTGTGGTACTTGATGCGTCAAAATATCGCAGATTTTACGATGAAACTAAGCAAAAATATGAGTATTTAAATCACGCGCCTATCGTTACACTCGTGTTTGACTACACTTCGGGCAAGATCGTAGATGCTAGCAAAAATATAAAAGAGCTTTGGGGTTACGAAGCGGCGCAGTTTTTAAGCGGCGAGATAAGGCTATGGGATTTGCTGGATGAAAAGGATGCGAATGAGGCTAAAAATGAAATTTTAAACCGCTTAGCCGATATGCCTTCAGAAGAGCTAAGCTTTTCTCAAAGCTATAAAATTCGCCACAATGACAATATCCGCTATAGCTACGAAGTGAGCATCTATGTCAAAAAGTCCGCCGCCA
Organism: uncultured Campylobacter sp.; assembly: GCA_963523845.1. GTDB lineage: Bacteria > Campylobacterota > Campylobacteria > Campylobacterales > Campylobacteraceae > Campylobacter_B. The sequence goes on from CAURFS010000018.1 coordinate 6,233, forward strand.
GGGCTGCGTTTTATTTTCAAAATATCGACGACGATGTTAAGGCGATCCGCGGCTTGCAGGAGGATTTGGACTTTTACCGCACCGTAATCGAGACTAGGAATTTTTGTACCTGCTTAATCGATCTTGACGCACAGACGCTGTCGTTTGATAAAAATTACTTTAAAATTTTAAAATATCGCGGCAAAAGGTTAAATACTGCGATGAGCTTTGGGGAGTTTAGTTATGAAATTTACTTCGCGGATTTAGAGAATTTCAATAAAATGATCCGCGAATGCACCGCCGGGCTTAGGAGCGATTTTAGCTGCGAATTCCGTCTGCGAAATGCCGCTAATGCCTATACTTGGATCAGTATGCAAGGCTACGTCACCGAAAAGCACGGCTCTCGCTCGCGCCTTGTAAAAACTACGCTCGAAGATATTAGCTCGCGCAAGCAGACGGAGCTGGAGTTAAATTTAAACGCCAACGTCTTTTCGCGCTCGCTAGAGGCGATCTTAATCACAGATGAGAGCGGTCGAGTGCTGCGCGCTAATAACGCCTTTTATGAAATCACCGGCTATAGCGAAAGCCAAACTATCGGCAAAATTCCAAATTTCTTCGCTCCTACGGAGGGCGGGGCAGACGTGATGGAGAGGATTAGAAAAAATCTCGTTGGCAAACAGACCTCCTATAAAGATGAAATTTACGGACTAAAAAGAGGTGGTGGCACCTTTCCTGCGTTATTTACGGCAATTGCGATAAAGGATGATTTTTCGCTTACTTCAAATTTCATCTTGATGTTTACCGAAATTTCGCAGATCAAGCAAAAGGAGAGCGAGCTAGCTAAGATCGCCCACCATGACGCGCTTACGGGGCTTCCGAACAGAGTGTATTTTATGAAGGCTGCGCAGAGATTTACCGCAAACTCGGGCGAAAATTCCAAGCTTATGGCGGTGCTTTTCATCGATTTTGACGGCTTTAAGGCGATCAACGACACCTACGGGCACGAGGTCGGCGATATGTTTTTGCAGGCTATCTCAAAGGCGATGAGTGGGCTACTGCGTAAAGGCGATATCTTGGCGCGCTTAGGCGGCGATGAGTTCGGCGCCATCATCGGCGATCTGCAAAGCAAGGATGCCGCGCATGTGCTATTAGATCGTCTGCTTGGAATTTCAAAGATGAAATTTAATCTTAAAGGCAACGAAATTAGTGCAAGCATCAGCGTTGGCGCAGCGTTTTACGACGGCAGCGAAAAGATCGATTTTCCAGGACTTTTATCGCGCGCGGATAGGGCGATGTATCGCGCTAAAACGAGCGGCAAAAACCGCTACTGCATCTTTGAGCGCGCCGAAGCAGATGGACCTAGCGAAGAAGGTATTGCTGCGGCGATTGAAGAGGGGGAGTTTTTCGTGCTCTATCAGCCGATCATTAGCGGCGCACAGATTTATGGATATGAGCTGCTTTTGCGCTGGGATCGCGGAAAGCGCGGAATTCTTGCTCCGCAGGATTTTGCGCAGATATTAAGCGAGCCGCGATTTGAGTTGCCAATCTCAAAATTTGCGTTTTCAAAGATGATGGAATTTAACGCTCAAACGGGCGCAAATTGCTCGATAAACGTGAGTCTAGCCGTGCTTACAAACGACGAATTTTACGATTTTGTAGCTCACAGCTTGCGAGACAGAGCTAATGCAAAAGGCGAGTTGATGTTTGAGATAACCGATTTTAGCGAGCAAAATTTTAAGGAATTCGCCCCTGTGCGTGGGCGTTATGCAGATCTTGGGGTTAAATTTGCTCTTAATAGCGCAAATAAAAGCAATATCCCATTCCTGAATGCCCAGCCTTTCGATATCGTTAAAATCGACCGCGAGCTCTGCCTTGACATAGGCAAGAAAAAAAATGCTATCCGAACGATGGTGGAGATCACAGGCAAGCTAAAGCGGGAGTTCGGATTCGCTCTGGGCGCTCAAGGGGTCGAAAACGCGCTATCGCTGCGGCTTTTAAACAATTTGAAATTTAACTATCTACAGGGAAATTTTATCGCAAAAGCGCTGGATCGCAGGGAGATAGACGCTTTCATCGCGCGATTTAAAGATACGCCCAAGCTCGCAGCCATCGACAAAGATGAGTTTATTAGCTTTTTAAACGCGCTTGATTACAAGGACTTGGCGCTAAGCTTTATCGCGCGCAGCCAAACGGGCGAGCTTAGCCCCGGAGAGTTTGAAGGCTTTAGAGCAAAATTCGGCGAAATTTTAAATAAAACTCAAAGCGCGGGCAGCGAAAAATTTGCGTTAAATACAGAAATACGTAAGCAAATTTTAGATATTCTTTCGCTTGATTATCGCGCTTTAGTAAGCTTCATTCAGGGCTTTAAAACGCGGCTGAATCAGTTCATAAGCGATTTGGAGGCAGCATGATAGATAGCGTTAGCGCCGATTTCGATCACGAGATACCCAACGGCTCGAGGCTTTATTTCGGAAAGAGCGCGCAGCTCAAGCGCAAGCTGGAAAATAAAGCGAGCGAAATCCTCGTTAAAAACGGCTTTAGCGAAATTTTGACGCCATATTTTTCATATCATCAGCACCTAAGCGTCGCGCCGCAAAAGCTTCTTAAGCTCTCCGATCCCACAAACCACGAGCTTGCGCTTCGCGCAGACAGTACCGTGGACGTCGTGCGTATCGTGCGTAAGCGGCTGAAAGACGATAAGCTAAGGCGGCTATTTTACGTGCAGCCGACCTTCAAATACCCAAGCGACGAGTTTTATCAGATCGGCGCGGAGCTGATCGGTGAGAAAAATTTGCCTCTTGCGATCAAAATCGCGCAGGAATTTTTTAAAGAATTTGATCTTATGCCCGCGCTTCAGCTAAGCAATATCGAAATTCCGAAAAAAATTTGCGAAATTTTAAACCTGCCGCTTGAAATTTTTGAAAAGGGTAAGATTGAGACGCTGCTTGAGCAAAATTTGGCTTGGCTGGACGCTACGGCTCGCGCCACGTCGTTAAAGGATGTGCAGGCTCTGCGCGCGCAGGTGCCTGAAGAGCTAAAGCCCTGCTTAGATGAAATTTTAAACCTAGGCGTAGATTACGACAATATACGTGTTTCGCTGCTGTATTACTCCAAAATGCGCTATTATGACGCGCTATTTTTTAGATTTTTGGATGCGGGCGCGGTGTATTGTAACGGCGGAAATTACGAAATAGATGGGCTAAAATCCAGCGGCTTTGCGCTGCTAGTGGATGCTTTGATAGAAAAAATCATGCAAAAGGATGAGAAATGAGTAAAGCCAACGTAGTTATCGGCGCCCAGTGGGGCGATGAGGGCAAGGGTAAGATCGTAGATATGATAAGCGCGAATTACGATTTCGTATGCCGCAGCAGCGGTGGGCACAACGCAGGCCACACCATCGTTATAAACGGCGAGAAATTTGCGCTGCATCTAGTTCCTAGCGGCGTGCTTCATAAAAATATCATCAACATCATCGGAAACGGCGTCGTCATCAACCCCGACGTGCTGATTACCGAGATGGCGCAGTTTGAAAATTTAAAGGGCAGATTTTTCATAAGCGAGAAGGCGTTTTTAAATTTACAGTATCACTCACTGATCGATCAGGCGCGCGAAAAGAGCAAGGGCGAGCTTGCGATCGGCACCACCGGCAAGGGCATAGGGCCTGCGTATGCCGATAAGATCGCGCGCACAGGACACCGCGTAGCGGAGCTTTTAGAGCCCGAAAGGCTTGCCGAGGCGCTATCGCGGGATTTTGCTTCGCATGAGAGCGTTTTTGAAAAAGCGGGGGTTAAAATTCCTAGCAAGATTGAAATTTACGAGGAGCTAAAGCGCTATAAAAGCGCGCTCGAGCCATACATCGCCGATACCACGCACATGCTGTGGAAGGCGCTTGATTACGACAAGCGCGTGCTCGTAGAGGGCGCGCAAGGAAGCTTGCTTGATATCGATCACGGCACCTATCCTTACGTCACGAGCTCGACGACTATCGCGGGTGGGGCTTGCAGCGGGCTCGGGCTCGCGCCGAAAGATATCGGTACGGTGATGGGAATTTTAAAAGCCTACACCACCCGCGTGGGCAACGGTGCGTTTCCTACCGAGGATAAAGGTCCGCAAGGTGAGGCGATGCGCGAGATCGGCAAAGAGTACGGCACCACGACGGGCAGGGCGCGCCGCTGCGGCTGGTTCGACGGAGTGGCTACGAAATACGCCGTGCGCCTTAGCGGCATCGACAAGCTCGCGCTTATGAAGCTTGACGTTCTGGACGGCTTTGAGAGCATTAAAATTTGCCGCGCGTATCGCTACAAGGGCGAGGAGATCGATTATTTTCCGATCGATTTGGAAGCTGCCGAGCCGGTTTATGAGCAGATGCCGGGCTGGGACAGCGTCAAAGGAATTTCAAAATTTGAGGATCTGCCGCAAAACGCGCAAAATTATATCCGCAAAATAGAGGAGCTAAGCGGCGCGAAGGTGGGCTTTATCTCTACCAGTCCCGAAAGAAGCGACACGATAATTTTATAAAATCGGGCGGAATTTTAAGAATTTTAAAATTCCGCCGTTTGCAAACGCGGGCGGCGCGACCGCTCATAGAACTGAATTTAAAGGAACGATCATGCGAATACGACTACCACACGTGCCATATATCGCGCATAAAATAGCGCTAGATCTGCTAAACTCGGGCTGCGTTACGCTTAGTGCGGGCATAGAGCCCGTCGCCAAGGAAGCGGACGAGATCATAAGGACCGATCTGCAGAAAGAAAGAGCGATAGACGAGCGCGCAAACGAGCTGATAGATGAGCGCATAAGCGAGCTAGATGAGATGAGTGTGAATAAAAAAGATATGTTTTGGCTCATCAAACGCCACATCGCAAATGACGAGAATTTCGAGCTAAATTTCGAGGATCGCTACGGCACCATATCGCATAAAATTTTAGAAACCGTTTGGAAGAAAAATTTGATCGATTACAAAGTCTCGGAAAACAGGCTAAAGACGATAATTTATAACGCGATCGACGAATATCTTAAAAATTATCAAAAGATTGAGGATGCGGTCTATGAAAAGATCGATGGCTATAAGCAAAAATTGATCCCGGGTACCGAAGAATACGAGCTTGTGTTTGAAAAGCTCTACGAAGAGGAGCTAAGAAAACGGGGCATGCTGTAATGAACGCGTATATCTACATAGAAAACGGCATCTATCTGCAAGCCAAGGCGTTCGGCAAGGGCGGTAGCGCATTCGGCGAGCTCGTGTTTAACACCTCAGCCACCGGCTACGAGGAGATCATCTCCGATCCGAGCTATGCGGGGCAGTTTATTATTTTCACTATGCCTGAAATCGGCATCGTAGGCATAAATGAAAACGACAAGGAAAGCTCCAAAATTTACGCCAGCGGAATTTTCATAAGAAATTTTAACAACGAGCCTTCAAATTTCCGCTCGCAGATGAGCTTGGAGGATTATTTTCTGCAAAACGGAAAATTCGGCGTTTACGACATCGACACTAGATTTTTAACCAAGATGCTGCGCGATCAGGGCAGCCTGCGCGCTTTCGTCTCTACCGAGATCAGCGATAAGGCGGCTCTTAAAAAGGCGCTTAGCGAGTCTGCGCGCATAGAGGAGATCAACTACGTAAGCATCGTAAGCACGAAGGCGCCGTATAAGCACACATCGGGTCGCTGGAATGCCGAGCGCGGATGCTACGCCCAGCCCGCAAGCTGCGGCAAAAAGATAGCCGTGATCGATTACGGCGTCAAGCGAAACATCCTCAACGAGCTTTGCGCTCTGGGGCTCGGCGTCGAGGTTTTTCCGCACGACGTTAAAGCGGAGGTGCTGATCGCTAAGCTTAAAGAGGGGCAGATCGACGGCGTGTTTTTATCAAACGGCCCGGGCGAGCCTCGCATGCTTAAAGAGGAGATCGCGCAGATCAAAAAGATGGTTGAGGCGCGCGTGCCGATTTTTGGAATTTGCCTAGGTCATCAGCTGCTAAGCAACGCGATGGGGTATGAGACCTACAAGCTGAAATTCGGCCAGCACGGCGCAAACCACCCCGTGCAAAATCTGCGCACCAAATCGATCGAGATCACCGCGCAAAATCACAACTACAACGTCCCCGAAACGATAGCGCAGATCTGCGAGATCACGCACCGCAATCTTTTCGACGGCACGATCGAGGGTGTGCGCTACAAGGAGTACCCCGTATTTTCGGTGCAGCACCATCCAGAAGCCAGCGCGGGGCCTACCGAGAGCAAATATATCTTCAAAGAATTTCTTGAAATTTTATGATTTTTGAAATTTTGCCCACATGAAATTTTACCGCGGCCCTGCGGTAAAATTTTAAATTTGCGGCAAGCTTTAAATTCTAACGCGGTCTTTGCGTCGTAAATTTAAAGCCCGTCGCAGCCTGGATAATTGCAGGCTAGAGCGGTACGCAAAGCGCGCTTTTGCGAACCAAGGATTGCCGCGGTGATTTTGGATTAAGCGGTTTTTATATGAAGCGATCTGTGCTAGTCGCGATTTTAAATTTAAACTGGCTGCGCGCCGCATGCTTTTCATTCGTGTGGTTTCGTGTCCGTATAACTTCTAAGCTCGCAGCTAAATTTCATGCGTTTTAAATTTAAAAATTGGGCTTGGTGCGCTTAGCTCTTTCAAAACAGATCCTGCGGTACATTTAGCATGGCTTCAAGCTCTTAAATTTGACGAGTCGTCTTGTTGCCGTCAAAAGTTTCGTCAGCAAGCTGTCCCCGCCCTAAATTTTATATAGCGCCGTTTACCCACTAAAATCTTATCAGCGCTGTTTCATTTCCCTCTAAAATATTTGCCTAAAATAAAATTCCGCTCCGCGGTGTAGAGAAATTTTACCTGCGTTTGCTTTGAAATTTTACTTTCAGCTGCTCTTAAATCTCTTTCGCACCGATAAGATTTAGCTCGCATCACTTTAAATTTTGCCCATCTCTATGCTGCGGTTTTTACTCACGCTTGTTTTTTAATCCCGCCCATATTTGCACCTAAAATAAGAGTTGTGTTACTTTATGAAATTAAATTTTTAACTTAACATTATTTTAAGCTCAATAAAAGAGAAAATTTGAAAGAATTTCGTTTGAAATTTCGCCTTGAGGGGTCTGCTATGAGCTGTGCTTTAAAAGAGCTGGACGTCTTGCTAGTCGAGGATGATACTAAATTACTAGCCTCGCTGCATAAGGCGTTTGAGGGTATTTTTAACAACGTTTACAATGCCCAAAACGGGCTTGAAGGTGTGAAAAAATTCAAAAAATTTAACCCCAACCTCGTCATCACCGACATTTTGATGCCGATCGAAGACGGGCTGGCGATGATACGCCAGATCAAGCAAATTTTCCCGCATGCCCCTATCTTCGTGCTTAGCGGCTTCAGTAGGGAGGAGCAACTAAAAGGCGTTATGGAGATTGGCGTTGAGCGGTATTACTTTAAGCCAGTAGATATCGCCGCATTCGTGCTAGAGATAAGTGCACTGATGAAGTCTAAGCTGGACTCGGTACGAGTCGTAAATATGGGTGCGGGCTACGTATTTGACGGGCTTCGTCGTATTTTACTGAAGGATGGCGAGCAGATCGTGCTTACTAAAAAGGAGCTTTCTTTCGTTTCGTTACTAGCCAGTCGCGTGGGCGAGCTGGTGCTTTACGAGGAGATCAAGCGTTATGTCTGGACCGAAGGAGCCGTGAGCGATACGGCGCTTCGCACCTTCGTCAAG
>CAURFS010000019.1:0-13698 GCA_963523845.1 uncultured Campylobacter sp.
TCTCACCATCTTTTAGTGCAAACGCCGCCTTTTCAAACTCTGGCACCATCATCCCTTTGCCAAAAGAGCCCAAATCGCCACCGTTTTCTTTCGCACTTGGATCGATTGAAATTTCTTTAGCTAGCTTATTAAATTCCTCTTTTAAATTCTCTTTTTTGACTTTTGATAGCTTCGCAATCGCGTTTTTAGCAGCCTTTTCGTCTGCTACTAAGATATGACTTGCGGTAACGGAATCTGGTTGCATGAAATTCTGTTTATTTTCATCATAAATTTTTTTAGCTTCCTCGTCGCTGATACTTACGTCTTTAGCCTGTTCGCGTTGCCATAGATTAAATGCGATGCCATCTTTAGCAAGCTCTAGCTGATGTTTATATTCGTCGCTGTTTTCAATGCCTGATTTTTTCGCCTCTGCGATTAGGAGTTTGTATTTGATTAGATCATCGATTAGTTTTTTCTTCTCATCGGCGGTCGGTTCCTGTCCGCCGTGCTGCATACCTTGAGCCAAAAACGGTGCAACATCCTCATCCGTAATAGTGATATTTGCGTCTTTTGCAGTAGCTAAAACGCCTGCATTAAGCGAAGATATAGCCATAGCGGCAACAAAGCTGAAAGATAAAATTCTTTTCATTATTTTTCCTTTATTCGGTAAATTTCGCGCAATTATAAAAAAAGATAGTAAATAAAATAGCGAATGCCAGCAAATTCGGCGCGAATCCTGCGCCGAATTTTAAAAAGAGGAGGAGTTAAAACGATGGAATGATTGCGCCTTTATATTGCGTCTCGATAAATTTTTTCACTTTCTCGCTTTGAATCGCTTTATCTAGCGCCTTGATTTTAGGGCTGTTTTCGTTGCCTTCTTTAACGCTGATGACATTTGTGTAAGGGTTGCCCTCAGCCTTTTCTAAAAATAGCGAATCCTTGATTGGGTTTAAATTTGCGTTAAAGGCAAAATTTGAGTTGATAACCGCAATATCGACATCGCCTAGGGTTCGTGGAAGCGCGGCGCCTTCAAGCTCTAAAATTTCTAAATTTTTAGGATTTTTCGTGACATCTAACGGCGTGCGAAGCTTGGCATTTTGATCAACTTCGATGAGCCCCGCGGCTACGAGCAGATCAAGAGCTCGGCTTTCGTTAGTCGGATCGTTCGGCACGGCAACTTTAGCGCCGTTTTTAAGATCTTTTAAATTTTTAATCATATGGCTGTAGATGCCCATAGGCTCTAGGTGCACGCCCACGGTCGCTTTTAACTTCGTGCCTTTATTAGCGTTAAATTCCTCCATATACGGCACGTGCTGGAAAAATCCCGCATCCACGTCGCCGCTATCGGTAGCGAGGTTCGGGGTTACGTAGTCGTTAAAAACCTTGACCTCAAGATCGTAGCCTTGGGCTTTTAGATCGGGCTTAATCTGCTCTAAAATTTCTGCATGCGGTATCGGAGTAGCGGCGACTACGATTTTTTCGGCAAGAGCGAAGCTGACGACACTGGCGCTAAGAAGCGAAGCGAGAAGAAATTTCTTCATATTTAATCCTTTTGGTTAAAATTTCGCGGTATTATAGCAGGTAGAATTTTTAATGTCAAGTGTTTTTATATGATTTTTTAAAATTTTATTTAAAATATTCTAAAATTCGATATTTTTACATATATTTAAATACTACATTTTATTGTATAATGCAGAATTGGCACGCTTTAATGAGCGCTTTACATAAATTCCGCTAAAATCGCAAAATTTAAAATTTTAAAAAAGGGCTGAAAATGGCAGATTTTTACGACGCGAAAGCCGTAGAGGAGAGCTTTTATAAAATTTGGGAGCAGCGCGGTTATTTCGAGATCGACGGAAATAAAGATATCCAGCAAAAAGGTAAAAACTTTTGCATTATGATGCCCCCTCCAAACGTCACCGGAGTGCTTCATATCGGGCATTCGCTCACTTTTACGCTGCAAGATATTATGACGCGATACAAGCGAATGGACGGCTACCGCACGCTATGGCAGCCGGGGTTGGACCACGCAGGCATTGCGACGCAAAACGTCGTCGAGCGCGAGCTTTTGGCGCAAGGGATCAAAAAAGAAGAGATAGGGCGCGAGGAGTTTTTAAAGCACGTTTGGCGCTGGAAGGAACAAAGCGGCGGGCAGATTGTAAAGCAGATGAAGCGCCTTGGCGTCACACCTGCGTGGAGCAGACAGCGCTTTACGATGGATGAGGGGCTTAAAAACGCCGTGCGTAAAGCCTTCGTAAATTTATACGACGCGGGGCTCATCGTGCGCGGAAACTACATGGTAAACTGGTGCACGCACGACGGCGCGCTAAGCGACGTGGAGGTCGAACATAAGGAAAACAAGGGCAAGCTCTATTATTTGCGTTACTGCTTTGCGGACGCGCAAGATAAATTTATCGTAGTGGCTACTACGCGACCCGAGACCTACTTCGGCGACACCGCCGTAATGGTAAATCCCGCGGACGAACGCTATAAAAATTTGATCGGTAAAAAAGTCGTGCTGCCGCTAATCAGCCGCGAGATAGAGATTATCGCCGACGAATACGTCGATATGAGCTTCGGAACGGGCGCCGTGAAGGTCACGCCCGCGCACGATACCAACGACTACGAGGTTGGCAAGCGCCACGAGCTGGGCTTTATCACCGTTTTTGACGAAAAAGGAATTTTAAACGAGCAGTGCGGTAAATTCAAAGGCTTAGAGCGACTTGCCGCGCGCGATCAGATCGTAGCAGAGCTTGAGCGGCTAGGCTTTATCGAAAAAATCGAGGACTACGAAAATCAAGTCGGCTACTGCTACCGCTGCAAAAACGTCGTCGAGCCGTACATCTCGCAGCAGTGGTTCGTCCGCGCGGATATCGCAAAAGATGCGATCTCTAAGGTAAATTCCGGCGAGGCGGAATTTTTCCCGAAGCACTGGATCAATAGCTTCAACGCCTGGATGCGCGAGCTAAAGGACTGGTGTATCAGCCGCCAACTGTGGTGGGGGCATAGAATTCCCGTGTTTTACTGCGACTGCGGCCATCAGTGGGCGGATGAGCGCGAGAGCCCCGATGCCTGCCCGAAATGCGGCGGTAAAAATTTTACTCAAGATCCCGACGTGCTCGATACGTGGTTTTCAAGCGGTCTTTGGCCGATCAGCACGCTTGGCTGGGGCAACGGCGAGGCGCTGAAAAACGAAAAGTGGTTTGAGGAGGATTTGAGCGAATTTTATCCGAATACCATGCTGATTACCGGCTTTGACATTTTGTTTTTCTGGGTCGCGCGCATGATGTTTCAGTGCCAAAACGCCATGGGCGAGCTGCCGTTTCGCGACATCTACCTGCACGCCTTAGTTAAGGACAAAGACGGCAAAAAGATGAGCAAATCGAGCAAAAACGTAGTCGATCCGCTGCTAAAAATCGATGAGTTTAGCGCCGATATTTTGCGCTTTACCCTTACGATTTTGTGCGTGCAGGGGCGCGATCTGCGCCTTAGCGACGAAAAGCTTTTGATATATCGAAATTTTACGAACAAGCTTTATAACGCGAGCAAATTTTTGCTTTTAAACGCCTCTAAATTTGACGATTTGGACGCGGCGCGGATCAAAACGAGCCTCGGCAAATATATGCTTTCGCGCTTTAATTGCTGCGTGAGCGCGGTGCGGGAAAATTTAGACGAATATCGCTTCAACGACGCTGCGACCGAGCTTTATAAGTTTTTTTGGGACGAGTTTTGCGACTGGGGCATTGAGCTTAGCAAGGCGGACAAGGCTGCGATCGGCGAGCTGGGGATGATTTTTAAAGAAGCGATGAAGCTGCTAAGCCCGTTTATGCCGTTTCTAAGCGAGTATCTGTATCAGGAGCTAAGCGGCACGAAGCTGCAAGACGCGCGCTCCATCATGGTGATGCGATACCCACATCCTGGCGAGCGCGACGAGCGGATCGAGGAGCTGTTTTTGCTGCTAATCGAAGCGATCGTGAGCATTCGCCGCGCAAAGGCGACGATCGAGCTTGGAAACGCGCGCGTAGCCAAGGCCTACGTCAAATCCGCAGTCGATCTAAGCGCCGCCGCGGACTACATCAAAACGCTAGCAAAGGTCGATGAAGTGGAATTTACGCAGCAAAATATCGCAAATTCCGCCCGCGACGTAAGCGAGAATTTAGAAAGCTTCGTGCCGCTTGAGGGGGTCGATCTTAGCGGCGTGATTTCGCGCCTTAACGCGCAAAAAGCGAAGCTGCAAAAAGAGATCGAAAAGCTCTCGGGCATGCTAAATAACGAGAAATTCGTGGCCTCTGCCCCGCAAGCCGTGGTTGAAGCCAACCGCGAAGGGCTGCAAAGCGCGCAGGAGAAACTCGCCAAAGTATGCGACGAGCTAAAGGCGTTTGGCGAGTAGCCTGCTCGTTTGAGCTTAAATTCTAAATTAAGGAGAAAAATATGTCAAAGGGTAGTATCGGTGGATTTACTTTAGGCACGGTCATAGCCGTCGCACTATCATGGGGAGTCAATAAAAGCATAATGTGGGCGATAATCCACGGATTTTTAAGTTGGTTATACGTGATTTATTATTTTCTACTGAGGTAAAATTTCATCGGCGGCGCGCCGTTTTGCGCGCTAAATTTTAAAATTTGAAGGTAAAAAATGAGCGAAAAAATAAAAATAGCGGTTTTGGGATATGGAAATTTGGGTCGCGGCGTGGAACTTGCCGCGCGAAATAGCAAGGATTTAGAGCTTTCGGCAGTGTTTTCTCGCCGCGAGCCACACAGTGTGCAAACATACGGCGCGCCAGTATTTAGCGTGGATGAAATTTTATCGCACAAGGGCGAATTTGACGTTTTGGTGCTTTGCGGCGGTAGTGCGACCGATCTGCCTACGCAGACGCCTGAGTTTGCGCAAAATTTTAACGTCGTCGATAGCTTTGATACGCACGCCAAGATCCCCGAGCACTTCGTCGCAGTGGATGCCGCAGCCAAAAAAGGCGGAAATGTAGGCATCATCGCCGTAGGCTGGGATCCGGGTCTATTTTCGCTAAACAGGCTATTTGGCGAGAGCGTGCTAGAAAACGGCAGCAGCTATACATTTTGGGGCAAAGGCGTAAGCCAAGGTCACTCAGACGCCATCCGCAGGATCGAGGGCGTCGTGGATGCACGCCAATACACCGTACCGATAGATAGCGCCTTGGAGCGAGTTCGCGCAGGCGAAAATCCAAATTTACCTACGAGAGAAAAACACCTGCGCGAGTGCTACGTAGTGGCGCAGGACGGCGCCGATAAAGCGCGCATCGAGCGTGAGATAAAAACGATGCCGAATTACTTCGCCGACTACGACACGAGCGTGCATTTCGTGGGTCTTGCGACGCTTAAAAAAGAGCACGGCGGCATCCCTCACGGCGGCTTCGTCCTGCGAAGCGGCGCGACGGGCGAGCATGGCGAAAATAAACACTTGATCGAGTTTTCGCTCAAGCTTGACTCAAATCCGGAATTTACCGCAAGCGTGCTCGTAGCCTACGCCCGAGCGGCGTATCGCTTGGCGCAAAGGGGCGAGCGCGGCGCATTTAGCGTGTTTGACATCGCTCCGACGCTTCTTTCGCCAAAGAGCGCCGATGAGCTAAGGCGCGAAATTTTATAAATTTCGGGGGCGTTTCGGCGGAATTATGAACGAGGAAATTTGAGTGATAAAGATAGAAAATTTAAAGAAATTTTACGGCAAAACCTGCGTGATCGACGATGTGAGCCTGGAGGTGAAACAGGGCGAAATTTTCGCCATCGTCGGCCGCAGCGGCGCGGGTAAAAGCACGCTGCTGCGCTGCATAAACGGCCTTGAAGACTATCAAGAAGGAAGCCTCAAGGTAGAGGGTAGGGAGGTAAGAGAGCTAAGCGGCGCGCAGATCCGTGAGCTACGTAAAAATATCGGTATGATTTTTCAGCACTTCGCACTAATGAGCCGCCGCAGCGTCGCGCAAAACGTTGCCACGCCGTTAGCATTTTGGGGCTATTCGAAGGACCACACGAAACGCCGCGTTGCCGAGCTTTTGGAGCTCGTGGGGCTTGCAGATAAAGCAAATGCCTATCCTAGCGAGCTTAGCGGCGGACAGAAACAGCGCGTGGCGATTGCGCGCGCGCTTGCATTAAGCCCTAAAATTTTGCTATCCGACGAGGCGACCTCGGCGCTTGATCCCAACACCACCGCGCAAATTTTATCGCTTCTGCGCCGTATCAATCGCGAGCTAGGCATTACGATCGTGCTCGTCACGCACGAGATGGAGGTCGTAAAGGGCATCGCGCAGCGGGCGATCCTGCTTAAGGGCGGACGCGTGAGCAACTCGGGCGATATCGTCTCGCTGTTTTTGCACCCGGATGAGAATATGAAGGAGTTTTTGGGCGAGGAGGAGATGCTGCCCGCAAGCGGCGTAAATATCAGGCTCTTTTTCCCGCCCGCGGTTGCGTTTGACAGCGTGATCACGCATATGGCGCGCGCTTTGGAGATAAATTTTAACATCGTCTGGGGCAAGCTCGAGCGCCTCGATAAAAACGTCGTCGGAAGCCTCGTGATCAACGTAGAGCCCGCACACGTCGCGCGCGTGGAGGAGTTTATCAAAAACGCGGGCGTGATCTATGAGATCGTAAGCAAGGACGAGATCAAAAGCTGCGCCGCGATCTAGGTACGATTTCGGGCCCTGTGCGCTTGTGCCGCAGTAAATTTAAGGGCTTATGCGGCATGGCGAATTTAAAAGCTCGGGCGAGGTCGCGAACTCAAAGGCTGGCTCGGCGTTTTTGATTTGACGTGCGCGTCGTGGCATTATAAATTTAATCAGTTACGGCGGCGGTTTAAATTTCTATATTTGCCTTGATAAAATAAGCTCGGCGATGCGCTGTTGGTGTGCGCCCGCTAGCTTTGATTCGCGTTTAGAATTCGACTAGCCATAGCGAGGCGATTTAAATTTCAGGGATCACTGGCGACCGAGCGCATTTAAGCCGCGTCGCGTTTGAAATTACAGGCGTTTAAATTTAAATTTGAATTTTTTTGGAATTTCACACAAACTTAACATTTGAGGAAGTATAATTACGCTAATTTCTTTTAAGGAGTACGTAATGAAAAAACTTACTTTGTTTGCGCTTAGTGCGCTATTTGCTGGCACTTTTGCCGTAGCTGCCGATATGGGCATGAAAGATGAGATGAAGGACGCCAATACATCAATGCATAATAGTGCGAAAGAGATGAAAGGCGATATGAAGGATATGCACAAGGATGCTATGAAAGAGGGCAAACATATGAAGGATGAGATGAAAGGCGAAATGAAAAAAGAGATGAAAAAAGAGATGTAGTGAGTAAAATTTTACTCGTAGAGGACGATGAGACCCTTTGCGATCTCATCGGCGAATATCTAAAAGACGCGGGCTTTGACGTATGCGTTTGTAGCGACGCTCAAAGCGCCGCGGATCTTGCTTATGAGCAAAAATTTGATCTTTTTATCTTTGACGTAAAAATCCCCAAAGGCGACGGATTTTCACTTTTAAAAGAGCTGCGCAAGAGCGGAGATCGCACCCCCGCGATATTTGCCACCTCGCTAAATACACTTGATGATCTTGAGGTCGGTTTTAAAAGCGGCTGCGACGATTATCTCAAAAAACCGTATGAATTAAAAGAGCTGCTGCTGCGCGTTAATTCGCTCATAAAGCGAAACTTCAGCCATAATTTTGATGATTTTGTAACTATTGACGACGAGTTTAAATTTTATTTTGCAAGCAAAGAGCTGCGCAGATCGGGCGTGCCCGTCGCGCTTTCAAACAAAGAGCGCGAGCTATTGGCGCTTTTTTTGCAAAATAAAAACAGGCTTTTGAGCAAGGATGAAATTTTCTCCGCCATCTACGCTTTTGATGAAACGCCTAGTGAAGAGGCGCTGCGAACTTATATCAAAAATCTACGCCGCGTTCTAGGCGAAGAGCACATCATAAACCGCCGCAACGCAGGGTATCTGTATGTCTGAAAAGACTGCTTTAACGCTTAAAATTCTATCTTTATATCTCATTTCAAGTGCGTTGTTTTTAGGATATTTTTTCAAGATAAATTACAAGATGAACGAAGCCGCGCTGCTTTCGCACAGGATAAAAGAGCTAAAAGAGATCAAAATGATGATCTATATGAAAGCGAGTATGGACGGGCTGGAATCGCTAGCGGACTTCGAGCGCGAAAAGGGCGTGAGTGCGTGTATATTTAAGCCAAACTCTGATGAAATTTACGGCTGTGACGGCGAGCTTGGCGCACTTGATAAAGCGAAGCTAAAGGCGGAATTTATAAGTGGTGGAAGGCTAGGAATTTATGAGAATCTGCAAAATATGGAGGAGCGAAACGCCTTTTCCAAGGCTAAAATCATTCTGCTTGGAAGTAGCGTGCAGGGCGAAATTTTAACGCTTCGTATCAAAACAGCAGCGATGATGATAGCGCTTTTGGGCGTGATATTAGCCGTGGCGTTTTATCTGGTGCGGCTAGGCACAAAGCCGCTTTACGACAAGATCGACACGCTAAATCGCTTCATCAAAGATAGCACCCACGAGATCAATACTCCGCTTAGTATTATCTCCATGAGCGTCGAGACGATGCGGCACACAGAGCTTGGAGAATACAACGCCAAGCGCGTCGCTAATATCGACCTTGCCGCTAAGACGCTTTCGCGCATCTACGAGGATCTGGTGTTTTTGACCTTCGGTATGAATAAGGAGGGCGAGATTAGCTCGATCGATCTAAAGAGCCTCGTCGCTTCGCGCTGCGAATACTTCGCGCCGTTTATTCAAAAGCGCAGACTAAGCCTTAAAACCGATCTTGCGGATGCGAGCATGAACGCAAACGTCTATGAAATTTCGCGCCTGATCGACAATCTGCTAAGCAACGCCGTAAAATACGCCGATGCAGGCGGCTACGTGGATGTGCGGCTAAGGCACGGCGAGCTAGCGATCTCAAATAGCGGCGAGGGGATCGATAGGAAAAGGGGCGACGAAATTTTCAGGCGCTTTGCGCGCTTTAACTCAAGTGAGGGCGGATTTGGCATCGGGCTTAGCATCGTAAGCGAGGTCTGCAAAAAATACTCCTTTTCTATCTCCTACGACAGCGTGCCGGGCGAAGTAACGACCTTTCGCCTTACGTGGCGCGAATAAAATTTTAAAATTTAGTGAAATTTTAAAATTTAAAAGCGACCGCCTGCGGTTTAAATGTAATCGTCGTTTGGTCGCTTAAATTCCGCGCAAAAAAGTTCTAATTGCCGGAGCGTTTAAATTTAATCGTCGCTTGTTTTTGTTCTAAAACGGAGTGCGAATTTTATCAGTCGTTCGCTTTGCGCTCGTAAAATGACCCTAAAAGTTATGGGTGCGGAATTTTATTCGTCCATGATTTCATAAAATTTAGCTTTTATTTCTCGATAGATATATCCAGTGGACTATATTACTGAATAAAATCGGAACAGACATACCAAAAAACATTGAGCCGCCTCCAAAAAACGATAGCCAACCAAACAGGCTTTCTCTGCTCGCAAAAGTTGGAAACGTCCGCCCGTTGCCTACTCTGTGTGGGATGCCGTTTACGGCAAAATCGGCGTAGAAATAATTATTTAGAAGCCAATAGATAAAAGGTATGCCGATAAGCATAATTAGCTGCGTCTTGACGGCGGGAAGCTCTTTTTCGTATAGGAATACGGCGATTGGATAATACACGCAGCTTAGCGCGAAAGCCGTTAAAATAGGTACCCATAATGCCGCGACGTAAAATTCCGCAAGCTGCGTGTGCGGGCTTATTTTGCCGATTGCGGCGATGTTTGGAAAAAACCGCTTCATAAATCTAACGAAGTCCGCGCATGCTGCGCTTACGTCTAAAATGTTTTCGGGTAGCACGAATACGCTAAGCGCCGTGATCGCAAACAGCGCAAAAACCGCCGCGTAAAGTCGCCCGAAAAATTTAGTAAATTTCGTATCGGGATATGGCGCCTCTTGCTCTTGCGCGCCTTGAGAATTCGGCAGATCGCTCATAGTTTGCTCCTTTAATAAAGTTTGCGTGCCAAAACCCGGCTTGCGCTAAATTTTAAAATTTTATGCCTTATCATTCGGTAAAATTTCACGACGAGGACTTGCTTTGGAATTTCGCGGTCAAATTTGAAATAAAATTTATTAAATTTAACCGAGCAATGCTTTTTTACAAACAAAGTCTCGCCGCTTCTAACGCGCAGTGATCTAGGCGGGGTTTGGGCGGCAGACCTGCTTGCGGTTGCTAGCCGAAGCAAAGTAAAAGGGCGCTTCGCAAGCATAACCCCTTCCGCCCCAAGGAAAAATTTAAGCCTTATCAAGAAAAGCACAAACTCGTACGCAGCGTAGCAATTTCTCGTATCGTCGGAGCCAGAAAGCCACTAAATAAAGAAAGCCCTTTCATTTCACGCAAGCTCGCAGCCAAAACCTAAAATTTAATTGCCTAACGAAAAGGCAAGTTGGCGTTGCTTGCTCGCAAAATAACCGCGGAATTTCGCTAGATCAAATTTAAAATTCCGAGTATTTCTGATAGTCGATCTGCGCGGAGTTTTTGTTGATCGTATCGACCGTGGCTTCGGCGATCGCCAGCTCCTCGTTGGTAGGGATTACGAGCGTTTTGATTTTGCTATCCGCCGCGCTTAAATTTCTAATCGAGCCGGTATTTTTGGCGTTTTTTGTTGCATCGATTTCGATGCCGATATGAGCGAGCCTCTCGCAGACATTTTGCCTAAAATGCGGTGCATTCTCGCCGATACCGCCGGTAAAGATCAAAGCGTCCACGCGCCCGAGCACGGCGTAATACGCTCCGATCATCTTAACGACGCTGTAAACGAGCATCTCAAACGCAAGTTTCGCGCGCGGCTCGCCGCCTTCCATCTTTTCATATACCTTTCGCAGATCGCTTGCACCGCAGATGCCCAAAAGTCCGCTTTTTTTGTTCATTATAACGTCCATATCCTGCGCGTTGTAGCCCGCGACGCGCTCGATGTATGGGATGATCGCAGGATCGATCGAGCCGCATCTGGTGCCCATGATGATGCCTTCAAGCGGCGTTAGCCCCATCGAGGTGTCGATACACTTGCCGTTTTCTATGGCGCTCACGCTAGAGCCGTTGCCAAGATGTAGCGTAATGGCGTTGAAGTTTTCGTATTTCTTACGTAAAAATTTCGCTCCCATCGTCGATACAAACCAATGCGACGTGCCGTGCGCGCCGTAGCGGCGAACTTTGTATTTTTCGTAGAATTCATATGGCAGAGCGTACATATACGCATACGGTGGGATGCTTTGATGAAATATTGTATCGAAAACCGCGACGTTTGGAATTTTAGGAGCGATCTTTAGACAGGATTTGATGCCTGCTAAATTTGCGGGATTGTGTAGCGGCGCAAGCGGCGCAAGCTCGTCGATTTTAGCCATTACGTCCTCATCTATGAGTGCAGGAGCGTCGAAATAATCCGCACCCTGAACGATGCGGTGTCCGATGCCGCCTACTTGAGTTAGATCTTTTATTACTCCGCTTTGTTTTAAAAGATCAATCGCGATTGCGATCGCGGTTTCGTGATTTGGAATTTGCTCGTTTTCAACTTTTATGCTTCGTCCGTTGGCGCAATTGATGCTTCCGCTTGCGTGCGTAGAGCCGATCTCCTCGATGAGCCCACTTGCGATGCAGGCATGATTTAGCATATCGTGGAATTTAAATTTAACCGAGCTCGAGCCGGAATTTATGACTAGGATATCCATTAAATCTCTCCTGCTTGAATGGCGCTGATAAGTATCGTGTTTACGATGTCGGCGACCTTGCAGCCGCGGCTTAGATCGTTTACCGGCTTTTTTAAGCCCTGCAAAATCGGTCCGATCGCCACGGCGCCTGCGGTGCGCTGAACGGCCTTGTAACAGATATTTCCGCAGTTAAGATCAGGGAAGATAAATACGTTCGCACGCCCTGCGACCGCGGAGCCGGGCATTTTTTTCTTAGCGACCGCCGCATCAACCGCTGCGTCGAATTGCAGCGGTCCGTCGATTAAAAGCTCCGGCGCCTTTTCGCGCGCTTTTTGCGTTGCGGTTTTTATGAATTCCACGCTTTCACCGCTGCCGCTATCGCCGCTGGAGTAGCTTAGCATCGCCACGCGCGGCTCAAACCCGAACGCCTTTGCGGTCGCGGCGCTTGAAATCGCGATACCTGCCAGATACTCCGCGCTCGGGCTCGGCGCTACGGCGCAGTCGGCAAAAAGCAGAGCCTGCGTATCCAGGCACATTATAAACGCGCCGCTAACGGTAGCGATGCCCGGTTTTGTCTTGATGATCTGAAGCGCGGGGCGGATCGTCTCCGCAGTAGTAGTGCTAGCGCCGCTTACCATCGCGTCTGCCAGCCCCTCATACACGAGCATCGTGCCGAAGTAGGTGCGATCGCGAACGAGATCGCGCGCCTGAGCCTCGCTCATGCCCTTTGCCTTGCGAAGCTCATATAGATCGCGCGCAAATTTTTCTAAGCTCGCATCCGTCTGCGGATCTAAAATTTTAACGCCGCTTAGATCGAGACCCAGCTTGTTTGCGCTTTTTTGCACTTCGTTCTCGCGCCCTAAAAGGATCAAATTTGCAGCGCCGCTTTGCTTTATAATCGCAGCCGCGCGCAGAATTCTCTCGTCGTCGCTTTCGGGCAGCACGACGGTTTTAATGTTCGCGCGAGCCTTGGCATAGAGCGAGTATTCAAATTTTATCGGGGTTAAAATTTCACAGCGCGTGGAATTTGCCGCGTCCGTGAAGTAGCTCTTGTCGGCAACGACTTTATCAAGCTCTATCGCGCCGCTTTCGCAAGCGGAATTTTCGTCGTGAAATTTTGCATCACTTTCGCAGGCGGAATTTTTACCGCAAAGCTCCGATTTTTTAGAATTTGCGCCATCTTGTGCAGATCTTAGCGCGGAAAATGAAATTTTATCCTCATATATGCTGGCAAAGCTTACCACTTTTGCTGCGGTGATCAAGCGCGTGCCGATGCGCGCGGCAATTTCGTTAGGATAAAATCCGCAAACGGGGATATTTAGATCCTTTGCGATTTGTAAATTTAGCTCGCGCATATCGGCTCCTGCGGCGCCGCGAACCAGTACGAAATTACACTGCTCTAAAATCTGCGTAAAGCGCTCTATCGCCGCCTTTCGCACGCGCTTATCCTGCCCGTTTGCGAGCGCTTTTTCAAGCTCGCTCCTGCTAAAAAGGGCATTGTCGCCAGCGATGCAAAGTTGCAAAACATTGTGAAAGCTCATGGATAAAATTTTATCTAGTTTTTTTAGCTCGGATTGGTAGGCGGCTGGTTCGTCGCATAGGAGCAAAATTCCGTTCATCGGTTGATCCTTTTGAAATAAGATAGGCAATTGTAGCAAAATTTTGCTTGCGTGTTAATCAAAGATTTATCGTGAGGGTTTAGAATTTGGTAACTTTCAACAAAGGAGCGCACATGAAAAATTTAGTGATTTTGGCTCTTTTAGTGAGCCTCGCCGCGGCGAAAATCAACATAAACGAAGCTAGTCGCTACGAGCTGATGACGATCGGCGGGCTTGATGCGGGTAGGGCGGATATGCTTATGCAATACCGCCAAAAGCGCGAAATTTCAAGTGCAGATGAGCTAAAGGGTATCAATGGCTTTGCAAGTTACGATACCGCCAAATTGCAGAAGAGCTTTGAAATATCGCCTAGAGCTAACGTGCAGCAGCCGGTGCAG
>CAURFS010000020.1:0-13559 GCA_963523845.1 uncultured Campylobacter sp.
CGCGCAGATCGCGCGCGAAGTAGCGGCGCGCTTTGGTTGCGAGACGCAGCGGCTGGCGCGCGAGGGAAGCGCATTTGGCGCGGGAGAAGAAATTTTTAGCGCGCGAGGAAGCTTCGAGAGCCTCCATAAAGCTTGGAAGATCGTTCAGATCGTGTTTGAGTACTCCTGCAAAATTTCTACTTACGCGCATGAGATGGTTGCGCTGATGCGAGAGGCTAATCCGCGCTGCGTGCTGGGTGCGACGCGCAAGAGCTTTCCTTTTGCGAAGGAGCTTTGCGTAAATGCGCTGATAGCGGGCGGCGGAACGATGCACCGCCTGGGGCTGCACGACAGCGTCCTGTTTTTTTCAAACCACATCCGTGCGTTTGCGAGTTTTAGCGAGTTTTGCGCGCAGATCGCTAAATTTAAAGAGCGCGCGCCCGAGCGAAAGATCATGATCGAAGTAGCGAGCGAGCGCGAATTTAGCGAGCTCTTAAAATACGCGCCTGATGCGATAATGTGCGATAAGATGAGCCCTGGCGAGCTTAGAGCCTGCGTTTTGAGGCGAGATGAAGCGGCGCCGAAGATTAAAATTTGCGCCGCTGGCGGCATAAATAAAAATAACTGCGCCGAGTTTGCAGCTACCGGCGCGGACGTGCTCGTAAGCTCGGCGGTTTGGAATCAGGGCGTGTGCGATCTGGGCGGAAAGATAGAATTTATCTAAATATTAAATTTTAAATTTTAAGATGAGAAAGTCTGAAAAATGGCATGAAAAACGCGATTTATTAATAAATAAGAGTATATTTTGTAAAATTCTTAAAATTTCAAAAAAAGGATTTTCATGAAAAAAATTGCTTTTATTTTGGCGCTTGCGGCAAGCGTTTCGTTCTGCGCGGATCAGCTGATAATCGCAGCTGGCGGTGGATATAAAAAGCCCGTCTCGGCCGTGATCGAAAATTTGAAAAAAGAGGGCATGGATGTGGCGGGATCGCTTGCCAACCTCGGCCAGCTCGTCATTCAATCGCGCGAGAATAAAATTTCATTCATCGTAGGCGACGAGGCGTTTTTGAAAAAAAGCGATCTAAATATCACTAAATTTGAACGCATCGGGCGCGGCACGCTCGTTTTGGTGACGCCGAAAAATATTAAAATAAACGATGTCTCCGAGATCGCAAAGTTCGATAAAATCGCGATGCCAGATCCTAAAAAGGCGATTTACGGTATCAGAACGAACGAGTTTTTACAAAACGCCAAGATGGACGCGGTAAAAGATAAAATTTTAGCCGTCGCGGGCGTGCCGCAGGTAGTCGCTTACGTCATCAACGGCGAGGTGCAGGCGGGCTTTATCAACAGCACCGAAGCGGTCGCCAAAAAAGATGAGTTCGGCTCGATCATCTACATCGACGAGAGCCTCTATAGCCCCGCATTTATCGGCATCGCAAGGCTTAGCGCGTGCGGCGAGCAGGCGCTTTGCGAAAAGGTAATGGAGGAGTTTAAATCGGACCGCTCAAAAGAGATTTTTTCAAAATTCGGTCTTAAATGAGCAATATCGCTTGGATCGCGCATCCTCTGATACTAAGCGCCAAAGCCCTATTTTGCAGCTTTCTGCTGCTTATTTCAATAGGATTAGCAATTTCGTATTTTTTAGCTTTCAGCCAAGCTAAATTTAAAAAGATCGTCGAAATTTTAGTGATTTTTCCGCTCATCTTCCCGCCGATCGCGACGGGATTTTTGCTGCTTTACATCTTTGGGAAGAGCGGTTTTATTGGCTCTGCGTTAAATTTAGACATCGTTTTTAACTTTTCTTCATTGGTAATCGCCGCATTTTTGGTGGGGCTGCCGCTGTTTGTAAAGCCCGTGTGTGCGAGCTTTGAGCTCTTTCCTAAAAGCCTAATTGAGGCCGCGCAAATTTTGGGCAAAAATAGAGTTCAAATTTTTCTCCTCGTCATCCTTCCAAGCTCGCTTAAAACGCTCGGCTCCGCGCTCATTTTAGCGCTCTCGCGCGGGCTTGGCGAAGTGGGTATCACGCTGATGCTGGGAGGAAACATCGTGGGTAAAACCGACACGCTAGGCCTTGCGATCATGGGCGCCGTGTATGACGGAGAGAACGAGCGAGCGCTGATTTTAAGCCTTTTGCTCGTGATTTTCAGCTTGATTTTATTTTATGCGATAAATCTTTTGGATAAAAAGCAAAATTTATCTAAATAAGAAAAATTATTTTTTAAGTATTTTTGGATAAAATTGCACTCACATTTCATTTTAAAGGATTTATCATGAAGAAATTTTTAATTTCATCAATTTTAGTCGCAAGCGCCTTGATCGCTCACGAGCACGGCGATATGCAAAATTTCGACCCTAAGACTGGCAAGCACCTTGTCATCACTATGGAGCAGCTGGGCGAGAAGGGCAACGTAACCGTCGGCGAGGTCGTAGCGGTCGAGACGAACTACGGCGTGGCGTTTTTCCCAAATTTAAAGGGTCTTGCTAGCGGCGCGCACGGCTTTCATGTGCATCAAAACGCCGACTGCGGCGCAAATGAGAAGGGCTTAGGCATGAAAGCGGGCGGCCACTGGGATCCGAACGATACCAAAAAGCACTCGTTTGCTTGGGACGATAGCGGCCACAAGGGCGATCTGCCTGCGCTTTTCGTCGATGCCGAGGGCAATGCGGTCTATCCGGTGCTAGCTCCGAAGATCAAGAGCTTAGATGAGCTAAAAGGCCACTCGCTAATGATCCACGTAGGCGGCGATAACCACAGCGATCATCCGAAGCCGCTTGGCGGCGGCGGCGCTAGAATGGTCTGCGGCGTTATAAAATAGGCTTCGTTGCGGATGAAATTTAATCATCCGCAATCTCTAAATTTAGCAGCCCTGCGGTTAAATTTACGCGACGAAATTTCGCCGTTCGCAGCGCCGAGATACGCCCGCTTTGCCGTTAAATTTACGCGCGGCGGGCTTTTAATACAACCTATGCAGCGCAAAATTTATGTTAAATTTACGCGCTGCACACCTCTTGCCTTCCGCTTAAAATTTTAAAATTTAGCCTTGTTTGTGCGCATTGCGCTTCCGCTTTGTTTTTGTCGCAGAGGCGTAAAATTTTCTAAATTTAAATCAAAGCTTTAAATTTACGACGCCTAGCTATTTTGACGGTGCAGCTTTACTTAACTTTTTCTTCACGACTTTTTCCTACAATCACGCTAATTTTCACAAAGGAGAGAGAATGAAAAAGATTGTTTTAGCAAGCGTTTTAGTCGCGGGCGTGCTGTTCGCCGCAGATTTTAGCTCAAGCACCCCCGAGCAGATCAATGCTTCAGTCGCGGGCGCCGATGCCAAGAGCTTAAGCGAAGCGGCGTTTGAGATCGATAAGCGCGCGGGAGAGCTAAGAGCGCAGGCAAGGGATCTCAAGCGCGGATTTAAGACGGAGTTTAAAAAGAAGCTGGACGCTATGAGCGTCGAGGATCGCGAGAAATTCCTAGACGAGTTTAGAAAAAACTATAACGCCCAGGCGGGCAAGCTAAGCGTCGAGCAAGCAGATAGGCTGGATATCGAGCTTAAGGATCGCGGTAATTTCGGCAAATTTAAAAGGCCCGCTCACGGGTTCGGTCCGCACAGATCGCATATGGCCCCCGGCGAGTGCGGTCATATGCCGCCTGAAGGAATGGGCGGAGGCGTGGGGCGAGCAATGCCGCCAAGAGGCGAGATGCCGTGCAATCAAAACGCTGACGCCGCTGTGTGTCCTATGACGCAGCAATAGCCGCCCACGCAAGCTATTTAGTTCCGCGCAGCATTTGCGCGGAATTTTGTTTTAACAGATCGCGGCGTAGAAATTTTAAAATTTAGCTTTGGAGCCTATGCGGCATAGTACCGATGAAATTTTGCAAAATTTTATCGGCGCAGGCGAGGTTTTGAAATTCTGCGCAGCGAAATTTTAGGACGTGAAATTTTAAAATTTCGTAGCGGCGGAATTTTAAAGCCCGGCGTTTTGCCTGTAAATTTTAAAATTCCGCAGCGCGTAAATTTTATATCGTAAAATTTTAGCTTCTTGCACCGCTTGGCGCACTGCGCGAATTAATTACCAGGCGAGCAATCTAAATTTACGAAGCGTGCTCTTGAGCTAAGACGCGTTGTTTCGCTGCGATAAAATTTGCCGTGAAATTTCGCAATTAAATTTTACGTGGAATTTCACAGGGTATAATTTCAAAAATTCTACGCAAGGAGGCGGGCTATGGCAAGGGTTTTGATCGTCGAGGACGAGGGGATGCTGCTAGATATGATGTGCACCTATATGCGCGGCGCGGGGCACGAGGTAAGCGGCAGTAAAAGCTATGACGAGGCGCTCTCTTTAGCGTACGAAAAGAGCTTCGATCTGTGGATCTTCGACGTCAAAATCATCGGCGGCAACGGCTTTGCGCTGCTTCGCGAGCTGCGCGAGGCGGGGCGCGGTGCACCGTGCATTTTCACGACGTCGCTAAACACTCTGCAAGACGTCGAAAGCGGCTTTAGAAGCGGCTGCGACGACTACCTCAAAAAGCCCTTTGAGCTAAAAGAGCTGGCTCTGCGCGCGGATAATCTACTAAAGCACACCTTCGTCCACAACGCCGCCGGACGCGAAAATATCGGCGGAAGCTTTAGCTTCGATATGGCTCAGCGCGCGCTATATCATGCGGACAGGCTCGTGCCGATGCCGCAAAAGCAGGCGAGGCTTCTTGCGCTGCTTCTAAAAAACCGCGATAAGTTCCTTAGCAAAGATGAAATTTTCGCCGCGCTGTGGGACTACGACGAAAGTCCGAGCGAGCTTAGCCTGCGTGTTTATATCGCCGGGCTGCGAAAAATTTTAGGCAAAGATCGCATCATAAACGCCTCCAAGCTCGGCTACAAATATATCTAGGAGCGCGCCGTGTCCAAAATGCGTCAAATTCTACCTATTTTTTTGCTCTACACTCTTACTAGCGTCTTGTTTTTGGCGCTGGTAAGCAGCATATTTTACGAGCGGGAGAAGTTTTTTATCGCGGATCGCGATGCCTTTGCGATCAGGGATTTCAAACACGGCCTAGAGGCTAAGCTAGCGCGCGGCGGGCGCCTAAACGAGGGCGATTTCGACGCTATGCAGGCATACGCGGCGGATCTGAATAGCAGCGATGAGATCGCGCGGGATTTTGAGCCGAGGGACGACGCGCCGCGCGTGTATATGGAGGGGTCTAGCAGGATCGAGCAGTTTAATCTCACCGCCAAGGACGGCACGGAGTATTACGTGGCGATCAAAACGGATGCGCTTGAGGGTAAGTTAGCGGCGCTGAAGCTTAAAATTTTAGCTGCGAGCGCGCTTGTTTTGGCGCTTATTTTGCTGATCGCGTATTTTATCATCCGCCTTTCGCTGCGCCCGCTTTACGAAAAGATTGAGTTTCTTGGCGGCTTCATCCGAGACACGACGCACGAGATAAAAACCCCGCTTAGCGTGATTTTGATGAGTATCGAGCTTTTCGATACCGATGCGAAAAAATATCTGGGCAATATCAAGGCGGGCGCAAATACGATAAACGCGCTATTTGAGGATCTAACCGCGCTAAGCTTAAACAAAAGCGGCAGCGGGCGGGAGGTAAATTTAGGCGAGCTGCTGCAAAGCCGCAGAGAGTATTTCGGCGTCTCTGCGGAGCAAAAGTGCATAAACCTACGCGCCGATCTGCGTCCGGTAGCCTTTTGCGCGGATGAGTTTAAGCTGCGAAAGATCATCGATAATCTGCTTGGCAACGCGATAAAATATTGTAATGAGCTCGGCTGCGTCGAGGTGAGCCTGCGCGAGCGCTCGCTTCGCATCAAAAACGGCGGCGCGGGCATCGCACGGCAAAATTTGCCGCATATTTTCGAGCTTTACACCCGCTTTGATCAGCGCAACGGCGGCTTTGGCATCGGGCTTTTTATCGTGAAAAAATACTGCGACGAGCTCGGGCTTAAAATTTCGTGCAAAAGCGAGCCGGGAGAGACGGAGTTTCGGCTGGAATTTTAACTTTTCACAAATGAAATTCTGCGCGAACGAAATTTTAGCGGGCGGGCTTATTAGGCTTAACCGTGCGGGTTTAAATTTAGCTAGCGATTCAGTTCGTAAAAATTTGCGCCAGATTATAATTTGACGGCGGAATTTGCGCATGTAATTCAGTCGCGTTCGCAAAATTTCGCCCGCCGGCTTGCAGAATACGCAGCGAAAATTCTACGGAATTTCGTGAAATTCTGTATGAACTCAGGCAAGATCGCGGCGGCTACGGATAAAATTTGCAGCAGCTTAGATAAAATCGCACGCGACAATCGGCAAAATTTCACGAAATTTCACCGTGTACCGGTTGGGTTCGCCCTTGCTCTGTTGCTTCATACACACCGTATTCATAGCTAGTGCAAAAGGCGGTATCGTTTTGGGTTTTGATACTCGAACGGAAGCTATCCCTCCTCCCATTCTTGCCGCTCGGCGCGTTTGCGTGGACTACGCGCGGGTAAATTAAAATTTAGCTCCGTCACGCCGAAGCGAAGCTTTATTAAAACGATTGGAGCAGATATTTTAAGCGCGTAATCGTCTTTTAATACGCACCGATCTTTTAAAGCGTGCGGCAAATTTTAAAATTTGCGCGTAGGCAAAAGGGCAAAATTTGAGCGGTGAAGCTAGGTTTTATCGCTTTTAAATTTGACTTCGTCTTTCATATAAAATCAAATTCTGGGATTTTTGAATAAGCTATTAAATTTAACCAAATTTGACCCCGCCCGAGTCAAAACAGGCGGGGCAAATTTGATCGTTTCTCGCCGAGCGTCCTCGCTCTCTGCGCTATTTGCTAAAATTCGATCATTTCTCCCCTAGCGGCCAGTAAACGATCGGTTTAGCTCCGAGCCTTGCTTCGCCGTGATACATGCCGAGCTTATCTTTCGTCCACGCAAAGCCTGTGTGTGCGTACTTGTCGATAAAGATGCCGCTGAGCCCTTTTGCCTATTCCCGTATTATGCGGGTGCTTTTGCAAGATATTGCGGCAGGCTGCGCTTAAATCAATGCTGCGGCTGTCCGTGTTTAGCCCAGATCACGAATATCTTGTCGTGATTTGCCTTTGCCCTAAAATTTGCACGATCTCATCTAAGCTTAAAATTTTGCCGTGCGAGTCAAAGCCTACGTTTAGTATGCGCCCCTCTAGGCTGGAAGCGCGGTCGTGCAAGTGCCCGTGAAGCATAAAAGAGCCTTTCTGGGCGCGGTTGTGCTCCTCTATGGGATAGTGAAACATACAGATGCTCATACCCGTTTTGCCGTCCTTTATCGCGCCTGCGCCGCCGTCAAAATTTAGCTCCTTGTAGTGCAAGATATCGCTAAAGATAGGATTTCCGTCGTCTTTTAGCTCGCGTAGCAGCGCTTCTTTGTTTTGACTGATGAGCGTATCGTGGTTGCCTAAAATCAGCACATGTGAGCCGTTTAGCCTACGTGCGACGCTTTTTAGATCCTTTAATTTATTACAAAATGCAAAATCGCCCAGATCATAAACCGTATCCTCGGGCCCCACTACAGCGTTCCAGAGCTCTATTAGCTTTTCATTCATCTCGCTTACGTCGTTAAAAGCCCTAAATTTAGGGCAGTATTTCATAATATTGGCGTGATAAAAATGCAAATCGGAGGTAAAAAATATCATCATTTTTCCTTTAAGCTTTAATCGCCGCATCAAATTTGAGCTTTACGTAAATTTACGCGGCGTCAAATATTCGCACGATAATCGTTAAACTTTTTCTAAAAATTCTTTTATAAAGCCTAGCTTGCCCTGCTCGTCAAGGGATTTGAATTCTCGCTCGTTTGCTT
This sequence comes from uncultured Campylobacter sp., assembly GCA_963523845.1. Lineage (GTDB taxonomy): Bacteria > Campylobacterota > Campylobacteria > Campylobacterales > Campylobacteraceae > Campylobacter_B. Next base: position 7,795 of record CAURFS010000020.1, read on the forward strand.
TGATATGATCAATCAAGGGGTGAAATTCCTCATCAAGCTTGGTTTTATCCAGTTTGCCGGAAAGTGCCTCGTTTTTACTGCGAGCAAAAAATTTATTCACGAGATAATAAGGCGTTTTCATCTTAAAGCAAAAATCGTCCTGGCTTGGGATATACACCATAAAGCCCTCGAATTTCGCCTCTTTGACTATATTTTTAAGCTCCGCAAAGCTCGTTTTTAGATACTGCTCGCCCTCTTTATAAAAAGGTCTTTTTAGTGCGCCAGCGGTGCTTGCGGCGATTTTATCCAGCTCGAATTCGCTCTCTTGCGCGCCGGTTTTAACGTCGATAAGTCCGATAAAAGTCTCTCCAAGCTCCTCTTCTACGATGTGCGGGTCGCTCTCGTCGGTGATCTCAAATAAAAAAGTTTTATTTGGATAGCGTTTGAAAATTTCTTCAAATTTACAGCAGTGCTCGCGCGCCATCTGCGCAAATCTACTATCGGTCGATCCCGTCGTGGAGTAGATGACGCGGCGGTTAAAGCTCGCGCCGCTTTCGTGGGCATCTACGTAGGTGCAACACCCCAAAAAGCCGTTTACCTTTCGCACGGCAAGCACGGGCGTATCGTCTGCGATATCGATAGGATAAAGGCTTTTGCGCGAGGTAAATTCCGAGTAGTTATAGACCTTTTTAAACGGACGCACGATGATATTTAGGTTCTCGTCCATTATGAGCCCGCGCATCTCAAGCAACGCCTTATCCCAATCGGCTTTGAAAAAGACGCGTTTTGAGTATTTGTAGGTGCGAAGCTCGGGATAAAGCTCGCTTTGACGCGCGCTCCAGAGCCTTTTATCCTGCGTGGCGGCGATATATTTTTTCGTTACGTAGGTATTTTGCGCCGCATCAAAGAGTAGATCGCGCCTGTTTAGAGCCGCCGCGTCTTTGATCTTTTGCGCTACGCTTTCGCTCATAGGATTAACGGGCGGGATCAAAATTTCGCCCTCTATTTTGTTGTTTGCGACCTTGATAAACATCGCCATCACCGTGTCTTCATCGACGCCGTGCTCGGAAGCGAAGAAATTTTGCATTCTAAAGCATTCGAAAATAAATCCATTTTGGGCGGCTTGCTCTTTTAGGCTTAGCAGCTCTTTGGTGCGTGCGCTCACGTTGCTAAGCACGATAAGAACGTCTTTAGCTTTGTTTTCCAGGGCAAATTTATACGCCTGCTTTATCTCGCGGGCGACTTTGCGCTTTGCATCCTCCAAAAGCTTCGGCGACCAAGTATAAACCCCCGCCTCATCGGTTAGAAACATATCGTTTTCCAGATGATAAATTTGCGCCTGCGGATATTCGTTTTTAAATTCTTTAATTTTCTCTTTTGCGAAAGTCGTTTTACCCGAGCCCGCGTGTCCGCGAACGACTATAAATTTTCTCATTTTACCGCCTTGATTTTATGTGGCGATATTCTACCTGAAATTTGAGCGCTTTGGTATCAAGAAATATGGATTTCGGTAAAATTCAATTTACAGAGCCGAATTTTGCTGCTTAGCTCGCGCAGTTTTGAGGCACGAATGAGACGGCAGCTCCCATATCTAAGCGAGCTCGCTACCGATGCGCGCTTTTTGGCACGAAATTGAGAGAGGATAAAATTTGCGGCGAAGCCGCTGGGCGGTTTAAATTAAACCTCAAAGCTCAAATTTATAGGAAGGATCAAGTTTGATCTCTTTATGGGCTTATCGAAGCATAAAAATTTATTGTTTTGACTGATTTGAATACGATAAAAAGATGGCGATATATGTTAGGTTTAAAATTTTAAATAAATAGAAATTTGCGCTTTGCCGAGGTGCTGAAATTAAAATTTGACCGAATTTAACCTTGCCGAAACGCTTGATTGATGAAAGCGCCAAATTTGATAGACGCGCGATAAAAACGTATTTATCCTCGCTATTTGATTTAAATTTAGCCCCGTAAAGGGGCTAAATACGCTTATTTATCTCCTAGCGGCCAATAAACGATCGGTTTAGCTCCGAGCCTTGCTTCGCCGTGATACATTCCCAGCTTGTCTTTCGTCCACGCAAAGCCCGTGTGTCCGTGCTTGTCGATCGAGATGATACCTCCGCTGCCGCCGAGCGCTTTGACCTCTTTTACCGCTTCTTCGGCGGCTTTTTGCACGTCTTGCGTTTTGTATTTATACAGAGCCGAGACCTCGTGTGCGGCATTTACGCGCATGTAGATGTCGCCCGTGCCGGTGCAAGAAACCGCTACCGAGTCGTTGTCGGCGTAGGTTCCCGAGCCGATTATCGGGCTATCGCCGATGCGGCCGGTCATTTTGTTAGTCATTCCGCCCGTGCTGGTAGCCGCGGCTAGGTTGCCGTTTTTATCCAGCGCGATCGCGCCCACGGTGCCAAGATATGGGCGCTCGTGCAAATTTAGCGACGTCTTTTTTGCCTTTTCGCTATCAAGTAGCAGCTTTTGTTTCTCTTTAGCTTTTTGCAGCGCGTCGTATCTAAACTGCGTGAAAAAATACTTCTGATCGACCATCTCTAGGCCGTTTTCTTTGGCTAGCTTGTCGGCTCCCTCGCCCGCAACCAGCGTATGCCAAGTCTTATCCATCACGAGCCTGGCGCCTAGGATCGGGTTTTTGATATGCCGCGCCATAGCGACCGCGCCCGCTTTTTTGGTCGAGCCGTCCATGATCGAGGCATCAAGCTCGTTAAATCCGTCGGCGGTAAATACCGCGCCCTTGCCCGCGTTAAAATTCGGATCGTCCTCAAGCACCATTATTACCGCCGTAACGGCATCCATCGCGCTGCCGCCCCGTTCAAGCACGGCTTGACCCGCCAAAAGCGCCCGATTCATCGGCTCTTCGCGGATTTTAAATTCCTCTTTAGTTAGATCAAGCCCGCTGGTGCCGCCGTGAATGACGATAACGGGGGAAAATTTCTCCTGCGCATTCGCAACCGTTAGCCCGAGCAGGACCAAACTTGCCGCCATAAAAACGGCCTTTGAGAGTGAAAAGTGCTTCATATCTCATCCTTTCGAAAAAATTGGGGAATTTCTAAGGAATGATATAACTTTGCGCTTTTCGTTTCGCTTAATCAAATGCGAATTCGGCTGGATCTAAATCTAATGCTTTGAGCTTAAAATTAAGCTTCCGTTGCTAAATTTAACGTGGTTTAATTTGTGGCACAATCTGATGGATCGATTTAAATTTGATAAATTTGGGTTTGAGCGTTAGTAAAATTTAATTACCTCAGCTCGATAAATTTCAACCGCGCGTCATAAAATTTTAGCGCGCGGCCGTATTTTAAAGGGTGCTATGCGAGCAAGCTCAAGCACGCACCCGCCGGCAAAGCAGGCCTCAAATCAAAAGCCTCAAGCTCGCCGTGCGCGATCATTTAGTGTTGCGTCGGAACCGACGCCAGTATGTTTTGACGGCTCAATCGCAGCTTTTTTCTCCGCGGCAAAGGCGCGCCAGGTCGTATTTTAGCAGCACCAAGCCAAGGCCTAGCAAGAAAAGGTCTTTAAAGATAAAGCCGTCGATCTTACCTAGCTGCGGCAGTAGGCTGAGCGTAGTAAGCGCCATGACGATCACGATGAGATCGCCCACGATACCCGCCTTCGGCTTGAAAAAGCCCGCGATGAGCGAGAGATAGCCCACGGTCTCCACCACGCCCAAAAAATAGCTCGCGCCGGCGTCCCCGAGCGCTGACGGCAAAAACGAAAGCCACGTCTGCGAAAAAAGCGGCTTTAAAGCCTCCACCTCGAACTCAAACCACTTGTAGTTGCCCATCACGGCAAGCACGATGATAACGGAAAGTCTAGCGAATATAATATCCGAGTCGCCTGCGACAAATTTTTTTACGATCTCCCTCATACGGCTCCTTTGTAAATTGTGTAGCGGTATGATAGCGAGCTTGCGTGTAGGCTACGTGAAGGGGCGAAATTTCAAATTTCAAATTCCTCGGCTTCACGAAATTCTGTCCCTCCACAAAATTCCGTGGCTCCGCAAAATTTGAAATTCCATGCCGCGCGCCTTAAAAATTTAAAGCGAGCTCGGCAAAATTTCAAGGCGCGAAGTGGTGCGAGCTGCCGTGAAATTCCATAGAGCTTTGCGGCGTGCGCGGGCAAACCTCGGCGATGATATTGATCGAAACGCCCGCCTTAGCGGCAATTGCGTAGATTTTAGGCAAAAACTTCGGCGCGAAGCTGAACAAAATCTCGTACTCCTCGCCGCTTTGCAACGCAGCCTCGCTAGGGCGGGCGATCCAGCGCGCACCCACGCCGCTAGCCTCCAGCAGGCGGGGCAAGTCCTGTGCGAGCCCATCGCTAATGTCCATCGCCGCGCTGATGAACTTCGCCGCCTTGTAAAAAAACTTATCGCGCAAAACGGGCCTAACGAAGCGCGAATTTTTTGAAATTTTTGCGCGCAGATCCTCGCACAGATCAAATACGGAGCTTTCGTATGCCTGGTTTTGAGGCGCGGAATTTTCGTATGCGAGGCTTTGCGCCGCAGGGCTCTTGTGATCGTCTCTGCTCCGCGACACGGAATTTTGCGCCGAAGTTTCAGCGTCCAGGCTCTGCGACTCGGCGCGCGCAGGCAAAATTTTATCGTCCAGACTTTGCGGCTCAAGATCCAAAATTTGTATTGCCGAAGTTTCAGCGTCTAGGTTCTGTAGCTCGGCACGCGCAGGTGAAATTTTATCGTCCGAGCTTCGTACCTCATCGCCAGGATTTTGTGCCGCCGAAGCCTCGGCGTTTAGACCCTGCGGCGCGGTGCTTGAGCTTTGCAGCGACGAAATTTTATCGTTTCGGTTTTGCATCTGCAAGCTAGCGGGTAAAATTTCATCTCTTAAAAGCACCGCCAGATCGCGTCCGACGCTGCCTAGCTCGCCGGTATGCGCGATGAGATCGCCCGCGCGCGCGCCGCTGCGAAACACGGGGCGCTTGCACTTGCCGATCAGGCTCACGCTAAGCGCTATGCGATCCGAGCCGATCGTGTCGCCGCCGATGATCCGTATGCCCCACTCCCGCGCCGTTTCGCTCACGCCCGCGCACAGCTCGTCGATCTCGCGCGTGCCGATCTCGCGCGGCAGCGCAAGCCCCAGCAGGGCGTATTTGGCGCGTGCATTCGTCGCGATCATGTCCGAGATATTTACGAGCATCGCCTTTGCACCGATCTCGCGCAGGCTCAGCCAGCCGCGCCGAAAGTGCACGCCCTCGACAAAAAGATCCTTGCAATACGCCCGTTCGCCGATCACGGCGCAATCATCGCCGTTAAGCTTCGATCTAAATTTCTCAAAAATATACCGCTCCTTATCCATGCGCCCTCCGTTAAATTTAGCGTTACGCCGCAGCCACGTGAAAGCTAAGAAGCCCGAATTTGCGGGTCTTTGTTTAAATTTTCGTCGCACACGCGCAGCAGGAGTTCTACGTCCCGCTTTGCAAGATTATAGCGTAAATTTAGATTTTCGCCGCGCGAGTTTGGGCGCGGGCTTGCGTACGGCTCAATAGCGAAATCGGCAATCGTATGGGTTTTGAGGCTTAGCGCGGCTCGGTATGACTTGATGCGGGCGGAGGCTCGCGATAAAACAGCGCCCGAGGCTGTTTCTTGCTTGCGCCCGCTTACGCTCACTCGCGCAGATGACGGCTCTTTAAAACGGCGGGTTTGAAATTTTAAAATTTAGCCGTAGCCGCCGGCGAGATTAAATTTAAACGCTGCGTAAGCATAGCAAGTCAAGTAAGGTTTTTGTCGAGCCGCCCGCGACAAAAGTCATATCGGACGTT
>CAURFS010000021.1:0-13545 GCA_963523845.1 uncultured Campylobacter sp.
CAAACGACAAAAACTCGCGCGCTATCGTCGAAACTATCGCTAACTTCGCGCGCAAGCAGGGCTACGAGCTCATCGCCGAATACGTAGAAAACCACGAAATTTCAATCATCTTAGAAGAGATGGGGATTAAATATATGCAAGGCTACTTCTACAGCAAACCGATGGAGCCTTCGAGGATAAAATTCTAATCTCATTTCGCCGCAGCCTTATGGCCTGCCTTTTTAAATTTACGAGCCAAAGATCGCCTTCGTAAGGCGATAAATTCTGATTTAGCAAGCTGCTGCTTTAATACGAAATTTGTCTTGGCAAATACTACGCGGTTTTATCGCGAACTTATGGCGCGCCTTATAGCTAAATTGCCAAAAAAGCTTGCGCATGGCAAATGAAGTGGAGCCAAATTTAAAATTAAATAGCGGATTTATGGATGAAATTTTGCGAAGTTCAAAATTTTAAAATTCCAAGCCGTAGAATTTTAAAATTTGAAATGCGCAAGCTGCAAATTTAAGGCTAAATTTTAAAATTCCGTAGCGATAAAATTTTAAATTCCGCACCTTAAACCCGCCTGCAAATTTTAAAATTTTATGGCGCAAATTTCGATCCATTCATATAATAAACATTTCGCGCGAGCTTTGCAAAAATAAAAATTTTAACGAGCTTTGCTCTAAGTAGCGATAGAGCTTTCAAATGCAGGCGGAATTTTTAAGTGCAAACTTTCTTGCTTTCAGCGAGAATGAGCTTAAATTTTAGGCTTTAGCGCATTAGCTCAAGCAAATTCGCTCTAAGCCTTCATACTCCCCGTATCTTTAAATCTTTGATGCCACGACAGCGCCTCGCTTAAGATGTGTGGAGTATGCCCCGCACAGGGCTGCGCACATGCCCGCTCGAAATAATCTCTCAGCGCGTCTTGGTAAGTGGGATGCGCGATGCTTATCATCGCGCGAGCACGCTCACGAGGGCATTTTCCGCGCAGATCGGCGATGCCGTATTCGGTGATGATGACTTGAGTGTCGTGCTCGGTATGATCAACGTGACTCACGAACGGCACGATAGCGCTGATCGCGCCGCCTTTAGCTAGCGACGGGCTCAAAAATAGCGACAAATATCCGTTGCGAGCGAAGTCGCCGCTACCGCCAATACCGTTTTTCATCTGCGAACCCATGACGTTAGTGGAGTTTACGTTGCCGTAGATATCTGCCTCTAGCATGCCATTCATTGACACGACGCCAAGCCTTCTGATAAGCGCTGGCGAGTTGGAGACATCTTGTGAGCGCAGTATAATGTGCTTGCGGTAGAAATCGATATTTTTTTGAAATTCCTCGACACCTGCGGGGCTAAGCGATAGCGCCGTGGCACTTGCAGTGCCTACGACGCCTCTTTTGATGAGATCTAGCATGCCGTCTTGAATCACCTCGGAGTAGCACTGCAGCCCTTGATAGCCAGCACCTTGTAGCGAGCTAAGCACGGCGTTGGCAACGTTGCCGATGCCCGATTGTAGCGGCAGCAGCTTCTTTGCGGGAAGTCTACCGCAAGCTTCCTCGTTTTTTAGAAATTTTACGACGTTGCGCCCAATCGCGCTTGAAATTTCATCCACGGCGGTAAAATTATTGACGCGATCATGCGTCCTAGCCTCTATGACAGCGATTACTTTGGCAGGATCTACATGCATGTAAGGGCTGCCTACACGATCGCCTACGTGCTTGATCGGCAGATCCGTAGCGTGCGGCGGCAGGCGCAGATCCGTAACGTCGTGAATGCCCTCCAGCTCAAGCGGCTGATAGTAATTCACTTCTAAAATCACGCAATCAGCGATATCGAGCCAGGCTTGGTTGTTGCCTAGCGACGTGGATGGCACGAGCTCACCGCTTTCTTTAATCGCCACTACTTCGATCACAGCAAAGTTTAGATGTGGAAAAAAGCCCGCCTTAAGCTGAGCAGCAAGGCTTGATAGATGCACGTCCGCGTATTGCACGGCGCCGCTATTTATAGCACGGCGCATATCGGCATCCGTAAAAAACGGCGCGCGAAAGCTCACGGCACCTGCTTTTGCCAAAACTCCGTCTAAAAGCGGATCGGTCGATGCGCCTGTAAAAATTTTGATTTGATAGGGCTCGCCTTTTTCGTGCAGCGTTGTCGCTCGTTGCGCCAGAGCTTGCGGCAGAGATAGCGCGCAGCCCGCCCCAACAAAGCCGCTAAAGCCCACCGATGCGCCATTTGGGATCAGCTCGCAGGCTTCCTCGGCGCTCATAATTTTTGATTTTAGATATTCGTTTTGCACGCGTGAGTTCATTTTCCGTCCTAGCCGTGATTTGGGCGAAATTATAATATTTTTGCGCTAAATTTCAAAATCTAAATTTCGTGCGCGAGCTAGGCTATAGAGCAAAATATGAGGCGCGATCGGTTGGGATACGTCGCCAAACGCCTCCGATCAGGCTTTTTTGCTTCGGCGGTTTGAAATACGCGCTTGCACAAGCGCCCCGTAAATATGGTTTTAAGCGTGATTGAAGCTTGGTTTAATGATCTAACTACGATATCATCAAACGTTCATCGCGCGCCTAATTTTGCGGAATTTAGGCGCAAAATTTACGCATAATTTGTGAGCTACGATATTTAAATTTAAGCTTCTTTTTGCAATTTAATCGCTCGCCGCACTCAAATTTAAATCTCCGCCTCGCAATTTTAAAATGGATGTTTTGAAATTTATCGCTCGTGGCGTTTAAATTCCGCGTCTAGCGAGCCTTGAACTCATATTTGAAATTCCATCACTTACGACACCGCCTTTGCCCGTTACGCTTGAATTTTAATCCGCATTAATTGAAATTCTAGCTGCTTAAAATTATCGCCTCCTCGCACAAGACGGCAGTTTAAAATTTCAAATTTCGCGCTTTTTTTGGAGCGGCTCGACGTAGATACGTAAAATTTTGATAAATTTTACGCTTGCGAAATTCTAAAAAATTATATCATCACGGCTAGATTGCAGATTTCGTTTAAATTCTAGTTCATAAAATTATAGCCTCAGCCGTCACGCACGATTTGCAATTCAAAGAGCCTTGTTACACAAATTCTAATCTCTGCTGAGTCTAAAATCGACGCCGCTTACGACGCAAATTTAAACGCGTTTTAGAATTTAAAATTTAGTCCGCCTTGTTACCATTTTCGGTCGAGCTTTATAAAATTTCGGCAAATTTTATTTTGCTAAAATTCCAAAAATTTTATCGCCGTAAAATAGAATGGAATTTCATCTCTGCGACTTGCCGTCGCCGAATTTTGCGACTATCTCCTCGCTGCAGCTTTCTTTAGGCGTCCAGCCTTCACGCTTCATCCGCGCCAGATTGTCGCACGCCTCCCGCGAGCCGCCCTCGCAAAGCTCGTCGTATATCACGAGGCTGCGGCACTGCCCGCTCGCGAAGCTCTCCAGCGCCGCGGCGTTGCCTAAGCAGGCTCGCTCGCGCAGATCGCTCACTTTGCTAGGTATTTGGTGCGCGATTTTTACCAGGCTTCGCTTGATTGATTTTTCTTTGACCTCGTTGGCGTATTTTTTCACATCCAGGATCGAGTTCGTGCCGATGATCTCGCTCATCACGTTCTCGTCAAATTTGCTCCCAAGCTTGGTTTTTAAAAATCCCGTTTCGACGGGCAAATTTTCATTGAGGCACTTTACCATCGCGTCGTAAATGTCGCCGTGAGCGCGCAGGTAAAAGTCAAACGGGCTTAGGATATCGAAAATCTCGCTTAGATTGTCCGCGCTATAGATGATGGATGCGAGGATCGCGCGCTTCATATCCAGGTCGTAAAGGTTGTGAAAATCCACGTCGTTAAATTTATTTTTTGCCACTTTCGCTCCGTTTAAATTTTAATATCCGGCTTCATTTAGCTTTTTGTAGTCGTCGCAGCCAAACTGATCGCCCAGATCGCATGCTTTGCCAAAATACTCTTTGGCTGTTTTGAAATTTTGCTCCACGCCTTTTGCATCAAGATATAAAGAAGCGATATCGTAGCAAGCATCAGCGCCCCCTAGATCGCAGGCCTTTTGATAAAGCTCCATTGTCTTTTTGTAGTCTTGTTTCACGGCTTTGCCGCTATTGTATGCATGACCAAGCTGAGCGCAGCCAACGGCGTCTTTTTTATCGCATGTCATTTGCCAAATCTCTATCGCTTTTTTGTAGTCTTGCCTAACGCCCTCGCCGTTGTAATAACTGATACCAAGGAAAGAGCACCCATTGATACTTCCTTTATTGCAAGCGCTCTCAAAGTGCTTTGCCGCTCTTGCCAAGTCTTGATAATAAGATGCTTCCAATCCATATTCAAGCTCTTTTTGCGCCGATAATTCAAAGGCAAAGGCAAAATTTAATAAACCTGCCAAAGCCATCATCACAAAAATAAATTTTCTCATCATTAATCCTTTAAATTTTTATTGATATTTTGATCCGCGTCGGTTAAAAAGCTTTCATCTTTGCTCCTTTGTTTCGTTTATCCGCTCGCATGCTTCGATTTACCGCCTCATCGCGCATTGCACTCGCACAGCCCGCTAAAATTTCAAAGGCTCGTGCGCTCTATCTGAGATCGAAGCTTGGAATTTTATCGCCTCTGCCGCGCTAATTTTTCGGCAGTAGATCGAGCACCGCGCAGGCGCGCTTGTTGTGCATTTTGCATGCCTTATCTAGCGCTTGCCCCGAGAGCTCAAAGCTTTGAGGGGTGCCGATTCCTTGGAGATATTTGACCGACAGCTCGTAGCACGCTTCGCTGCTGCCGGCATCGCACTGCTCTCGAAAAAGCTCAAACGACGCCACGACGTCCTTCTCCACGCCCAAGCCCCGCCCTAGCGCATCTGCGTAGAAAAAACACGACAGCTGATCTTTGCGCTCGCAGCCGCTTTTCAGACCGCGCACGACGCGATCGCAGGAGCCTTCGTCGCTTTTTACGATACAGCTTTGCAGATCCGCTCGCGAAATTCCGTCCGTTTGAATGACTGCATCGGCGCTGCTTTGCGAGCCGGCGCTTGCTTCGCCGCTCTTTATAAAGCGCGCGCTTGCGGTCTCGCCGATACTCGTTGTTTTGTCCGTTTTGCCCGCCGCAGAAATTTTATCTGTCCGCCCGCTCTCGTCGCAGTTTGCCGCAATGGCGCAAAATAGCGCTAAAAATAGAAATTTTTTCATACCCGCCTCCGTTAAATTTAGCGCCATTTTAATTAAAAATGCTGAATTTAAGGAAAATGCGCCTCTGCCCCAAATTTCAGCCCTGTGTTGCAATGTGTTTGGAGTGCGAAATTTAAAGCGCGGCGCCGAATCGATCGATCACAAGCTCTTTAGCGCCGCAAGTACGTTTTGCGCGTCCTGCTCGGGTTCAGCGATGCGGCTAAAGCGCTTTATCTCTTTGCCGTCCCTAAAAATCAGGGTTTGGCGGTGGTAAAATTTCTTCCCGTCGCCGGTAGTGAAGGTTTCGAGCCGCAGCGGCGCTTCAAGCTCGAATTTTTCGTCGTTTATGAACTCAAACGTGGCGCCCGTAGCCCGCTTAAACTCGCTCGTGCCCGCCTCGCCCATACTGCCTACGGCGATAAGCTCGAAGCCGAGGGCTTTTATCTGCGCAAGCGCGCTCTCGTAGGCCCTGCACTGAAGCGTGCAGCCCGTAAGCCCCGCCACGTCGCGTAACTCTGCGGGCAAAAATTTGCCGCTGTCGCCCATTTTCGGGTAGGTAAAAACCACGCAATTTTTCGGTAAATTTATCATCTTCTCGCCTTTTGATCGAAATAGGTCGCAAAAATAGCATAAAAAATCTTAAACCCGCTTAACGGATGAAATTTTAATAAAATTTAGCGTAAAATAAGGGGCAAAATTTCGGCAAAATCAAATTTGGAGTTAAATTTTGGATATTGACAGAGCGATAGAGGAGCTGGCAAAAAAGCAGCAGCAGTGTAAGATAAAATTTCTAAAACCGCTGATTTTATTGCTATGCATCGCGGTTTTTTCCGTCGGCTGGTTTATCCACGGCTTGATCCAAAACGAATACTCCTCCGCCGTGCTGATGTCCGCGATGATCCCGATAATTGCGGTAAGCTGCGTATGGGGGATTTATGATGATTCTATCGCCAAGTGGGAGTACAACGCCTTTTACAAAGACGCTTTCATTCGCGCCATCATTTCAGATATTGATCCCGCCTTTAGATACGAGCCGCAAAGCGGCATAGACGAAGAAGAGCTCCGCAAAACGGGCATCTATCTGAATAATGAATTCGTAGCCGAGGATCAGATAAACGGCGTGTATAAAGGGGTAAAATTTAGCCTAAGCGAGGCGATAAAAATCTATGAAACGCGAGAATCTATGAGGCTTGTAGAGCTATCTCAAAGGTCCAAGAGCGATCTTTCCGCGGCTTTTTTGCTATCGGCGATCGCGCTTTGGAACGCTTGGAGGCTCGGCGAATATGTGCAAGCCTTTAGCGGCTCGGTTTTGGTGTGCGAGTTTTATAAGAAATTTAAGGGGCGGACCATCATCGCGGACCGCTCGCCAGGCACTAAATTTTTAGGCGATCAGGAGCTGATGGACGACGTGATTTTCGGCGAGGAATTTCGCGTGTTCGCAAGCGATAAGATCGAGGCGCGGTATCTTTTGACGCCTAGCTTTATGGGGCGTCTCGGGGCTTTGAAGCTTAAGCTTGCGCCCAAGATCGCTCTTAGCGCGGCGTTTATGGACGGCAAATTTTATCTATTTTTAAACGGCGCGAAAAACCGTTTCGAAGCTGCGTTGTTTTTGCCGCGCACTACGTCAAAAGACGCCGAGCGGATAAAGGCCGAGGTTATGCAGCTTCTTGGTATCATTGACGAGCTGCGTTTGAATGAAGGATTTTTTGGCGGCGCAAGCGAGAGCGGCGAGCCTGCAAATAGCCCGCCACCAGGTGGCAAAGAACTGCAGAGATTACGCGATAAAGGCTTGAGCTCGCGTGATCGTTGATTTGAATTTTAAAATGCCATCTTGCGGCTTAAAATTTAACGCTTTTCGTAAAATTTTAATCTCATCGTTCGCGTCTTTAAATTTAGCAGCTTTTAGAATTTAGCGTCTCTTGAAATTTAACGCGACGCAAGCGGGTAAATTTTACCGCTTGCGGTAGTAGCTTGAAATTTTAAAATTTGATCTCGCACACGGCAAGATATGCGATGAAATTTTACTCGTTGTTTCCCGCGATCGTTTCGATTAATTTGCGTTTGTTGCGGCGGTTGTAAAGCACCGACGAAAGGAGCGATAGTGCGATGAATAAGATCCCCACGGTGCCGGTTATGATCTCGCTTACTTCAAATTTCAACTTGGCAAACATTATAAACGCCAAACATGCGATAGCGTAGTGCGCGCCGTGCTCCAGATACGCAAAGTGAGACAGCGTGCCGCGGGCGATGAGATACAGCGTGATGGAGCGCACGAACATCGCGCCGGCGCCGAGGCCTAGCATGATGATGAAGATATTATCGCTTAGCGCAAACGCTCCGATCACGCCGTCGAAGCTAAAGCTCGCGTCCAGGGTTTCTAAATACAAAAAGCCCGCAAGACCGTTTTTTACGCCGTCCGTGCCGAAAAGGCGGTCGAAGCAGGAGATGAGCAGATAGAGTAAGATCGCGCCGAAATACGCCGCGCCGAGCGTAGCCGAGCCCGTTTTAGCAAGCAGCACGAGCCCCGCGGCTAGGGCGATCAGCGTGGGAGCGTTCGGAATGCGCTTTAAAAATCGCACGAGCCCGTTATTTTCGATTATGCCTAGCCAGTGTAGCTCGCGCTGCGCATCGAAGAAAAAATCGCAAAAGACCATCAGCAAAAACGCGCCGCCGAAAACATAAATTTGCGCTTCGTTCTCGCTTAAAATTTCATGGTAGCGATGCGGCTGCTTAAGCGCCAGTACGAGGGTTTCCCAAATACCAAGATGCGCGCTTGCGGCAACGATTAGCACGGGGAATAAAAACCTCATGCCAAAAACCGCGATCGGAATGCCCCAGAGGATAAATCTACTCTGCCACACCGGCGCCATATCTTTTAGCACTTTGGCATTGACTACGGCGTTATCGAAGCTGAGGCTGATTTCGAGCACGCATAAAAGCGCACAGATATAAGCGGCACCAGCACCGCCGATATAAAATGCGATAGCAAGCGCAATTAGGCTTACTACAAAAGAGGAGTAAAAATATTTCATCGCTGTCCTAGCCGATTTTTTGCGCGATTTTAGCAAAATTTAGCCCTAAATTCTATATAATTGCAAAAATTCCAAAAAAGGCAAAAGATGCTTACCAATCCCGTATTTATCAGTATCTGTGTGATGTGCGCGCTGTGCTTGCTGAGGTGCAATGTAATGCTCGCGATCCTAATCGGCACGATATGCGCCGTGCTCTCAAGCAAGATCCCGCTGGGCGATGCCATAAATTTATTCATAAACGGCAACCCCGAAAACGCCGGCAGTCTCGGCATGGGCGGAAATTTAGAAACCGCGCTCTCATATCTGTTGCTAGGCGTCATCGCAAGCGCGATTTCAAAGACCAACTTAACGGCGATCTTGGTGCGCGCGGTGGCAAATTTAATCAGCGACAAAAAATACGTTTTTATCTTTTCGATCGCCTTTTTTGCGTGCTTTTCACAAAATTTAATCCCCGTGCATATCGCCTTTATCCCGATTTTGATCCCGCCGCTAGTCAAGATCATGAACTCGCTAAAGATCGACCGCCGCGCCGTAGCGTGTGCGCTGACGTTCGGCTTGCAGACGCCGTATATGGCGCTGCCGCTGGGATTTGGACTTATATTTATGGGGCTAATCGAAAAAAATATGAACGCAAACGGCATCGCAGTAAGCCTAAGCGACATATCAAGCGTGATGTGGCTAAGCGCCGTGCCGATGCTTGTGGGGCTAGTGCTGGCCGTGATCTACTACCGCAAGCCGAGAGACTACACCGAAACCAAACAGAGCCTGGATGCGCATTTTAGCGAGCTTAAGATGGGTATGCGCGAATGGGGCACTCTAGCGGGCATCGCGGTGTGCTTCGCGGTGCAAATTTGGATCAAATCCCTTCCGTTTGCCGCGCTTAGCGGAATTTTAGTAATGCTTGCTAGCAAAGGCATTGAGTGGAAAAAGCTGGATAATGTATTTGACGAGGGCGTGCATATGATGGGCTATATCGCGTTTTTGATGCTGATAGCCGCAGGATACGGCACGATCTTAAAAGAAACCGGCGGCGTGAACGAGCTGGTGCACGTAGCGAGCACTTTAAGCGGCGGCAAGCTAGGCGGTGCGCTGCTGATGATCGGCATCGGACTGCTGGTGACGATGGGTATCGGCTCGAGCTTCGGCACGATCCCTATCATCGCTACGATATACTGCCCGCTAGCCGCACAGCTGGGCTTTAGCACGGCGGCGACGATCTTTATCATCGGCGTGGCTGCGGGTATCGGCGATGCGGGCTCGCCTGCGAGCGATAGCACGCTCGGGCCTACCGTGGGGCTGAATATCGACGGCGAGCATAGCCATATGTGGGATACTTGCGTGCCGACCTTTATTTTCTTTAATATCCCGCTGATCATATTCGGCATAATCTTTTCGATGATGCTTTGAAATTTTATAAAATTTAGCCGCGTGGCGGTGTCCGTAAATTTATAAATTTACGGACGCGAATGTTTTTAAATTTATCCGTGCGGCTTTGTTTTTAAATTTGCCTGCGCGATTTTGCCAAAATTTATCTGCGCTGCTCGCACGCTACTTGCTTAAATTTAACCGCTCGCGGCGTGTTGATGAAAATCATTGCTAAAATTTGAAATTTCGCATAAAATGGGCGAAATTTCATAGCAAGGAGTGGTGGTGGAGCAAATTTATCCTTACGTGCAGATCGTGCATCTCATCTGCGCCATTATCTTTTTAGGCTACATATTCTTCGATGTCGTGATTTTTTCGCGGCTCAAAGGCGTGCTGGGCGCGGATTTTGAGCGCGTTAAAAAGGCGATTGGCTCGCGCGCGATTAAGATCATGCCGGCTTGCCTTTTTACGCTGATAATCACCGGCGGAATGATGATGAGCCGCTGGGTCGGTAGCGCTAACGGCGGGTATTTCGGCACGCCGCTTCAAAAAATCTTTATGCTAAAAGTTGCGCTCGCGCTCATCATCGCCCTGTGCGTAGCGATAAATTTAAGTTGCCGCGCGATGGGAAGGCCTGCACCTGAGTTTTTGCGAGCAAATATCCACAAGATCGCCTTTGTATTCGGATTCATCATCGTGCTTTGCGCCAAGCTGATGTTTATAGTATGATTTATGGCGCAAAATTTAGCGCTGACGGCGCGACTTTTATCGCGGAATTCTGTAGCGCGGCAAAGATTTAATTTTGCTTGCTTTTGAATTTTGTAGTTTGCTAAAAATTTTAAAATTCCGTTTTGCTGGGCGGAGCATATAAATTTAAGAATTTTAAATTCCACTATGTCTGCGCTAAAGCGCGAAATTTTAAAATTCCACTCCTTTCTTGTACTGTTTTGCCAAATACAACCTGCAAGATTTGATCTCATAAAATTTTAAAATTTTATCGCGAGTTTTAAAGCGCTCATAAAATTTCTCACCTAATTCTGCAGCTTTAAAATTTTGTAAAATTCTAAAATTTTAAAAATTTTAAATTTTACCGCTAGGACGCGGATGGGAATTCTAAAAAACTCGCGCAAAATCGAAGCAAACAATGAAAAAGCGAATTTATTTGACGACTTTACTTACTATTTAATAATCATTAAAGATATAAAAAGCTAAAATTGCTTTTCGCCTGCGGGCGAATTTAATGTCTGCTTGCCATTCGGGCGGGATTTTGAGGTTTTCCGTAGCCGTGGCAATGGTTTTGAAATTATTTATGAGAAAGGAAAAAGGATGAAGAAATTTCTCTTAAGTCTGCTCGTAGCAGCTTTGGCCAGTAGTGCGCTTTGCGCCAGATCGCTCTCCGAGATCAAAAGTAGTGGAGTGCTTAGAATAGGCGTTTATGACGCGCAGCCGCCGTTTAGCAAGATAGAAGACGGCGTGCATCAGGGCTTTGAGGTCGATATGGCAAATGCTATCGCTAAAGATATGCTTCCATCAGGCGGGAAGGTGGAGTTTACCTCCGTGCTTGCAAATCAGCGTATAAAATTCCTACAAGAAGATAAGGTGGACGCAGTTATCGCAACTCTTACCGTAACTCCGGAGCGCGAGAAGCAGGTAGATTTTACGACCCCATATTTTAGTGTCAATATAGGCATTTTGACCCGCGTCGAAGATAAGATTAAATCCTTAAATGAATTGCAAGATAAAACTATTTTAGTTCTTAGCGGCGGTACTGCAGAAACATACTTTGAAAAGCAAGGCTATAATATCGCCAGATGCGATAACGCAAACGCTTGCTACAAGGCGCTAAAAGCTGGACAGGGCGACGGGTATGCCGACGATAACCTAGTCGTGCTGGCTTATCCGGTATTAGATAAAAAGGTTGAAGTAAATATCAAGAATTTAGGCACTTCGGATTTCTTAGCCATCGGTGTGAAAAAGGGCAATTCGGAGCTTTTGGATTTTCTAAACGGCGAGCTAATCAAGCTAAGCAAAGAGGGCTTTTTCAAAAATTCGTTCGATAATTTCATCGAGCCTTACTACAAAGGGACTGCAGAGAAAAAGTATTTCTTGCTAGACGATCTTTATAGCTTGCTGTAATTTTTAAAAAGGGGGACGCTATGAAAAAGATAATCCTAGCATTGATGCTGGCTGCGTGTTCGCTTTTTAGCAACACTTTGACTCAAATCAAAGAAAAAGGGGTTATTCGAATCGGTATAGATGGCTCGTCTCCGCCGTTTAGCGTCGCTAAAGCCGGCGAATATAGCGGCTTTGAGATACTCTTAATCGAAGGGCTTGTTAAAGAAATTTTCGGTGATAAAGGCAGCAAGATACAATATGTCGTAACGGTAGGTGATGACCGCATAAAAGCGGTACAGGACAACAGAGTCGATTTAGATATCGCGCTTATCTCGGTTACGAAAGAGCGCGAGAAGCTGGTAGATTTCTCCGATCCATACTTTAGCGTAAATATCGGCGTGCTAACTCGTAGCGACGATAATATCAGAAAGGTCTCCGATCTAAACGGAAAGACTATACTAGCGCAGCCCGGCACTACTGTGTTTGATTACTTTACGAAACAGGGCTATAACGTAGTACCATGTGCGAGCGCGAATGAATGCTTTAATGATCTAAAATCGGGTAAGGGCGACGGATACGCAGATGATAATCTGCTTGTGTTCGCTTACGCTGTAGTCGACCGCAAAGTCGAAGTAAATATCAAGAATTTAGGCTCGACGGACTTCCTGGCTATCGCGGTGCAAAAGGGCAATACAGAGCTGCTTAACGCGGTAAATGCGGGACTAATTGAGCTAAGTAAAAAGGGTTTTTTTACAAAAATTTTTGATGAGAGTATTGAGCCTTTTTATAAAGGCACCATTGATAAAAAGTATTTCTTGCTGGACGATCTTTACAGCTTGTTTTAATTTAAAGTGGCGATGGACGGAATTCTATTCGCTTGCGAAATTTTAGTAAAATTTAAAGGAATTTTATGAAAAAGATTATATTTGCGTTGCTAATCGCTTCGTGTTCGTTATTTGCTAACTCTTTAGCGCAGATCAAAGAAAAAGGGCTCATTCGCATTGGGGTAGACGGCTCACTACCGCCACTTAGCGTCTCCGAGGATGGAAGATATAGCGGTTTTGAAATTTCGCTTATCGAAGAGCTTTCAAAGGAAATTTTCGGCGATAAGGGCGGCAAAATCGAATATGTCGTAACTCTAGGCAACGACCGTATCACAGCCGTGCAAGATAACAAGGTCGATTTGGATATCGCGGCGATTACGGTTACGAAAGAGCGCGAGAAACTAGTGGATTTTTCAAACCCTTACTTTAGCGTAAATATCGGCGTACTAACCCGTAGCGATGACAATATCAAGACAATAAGCGACCTGCAGGATAAAGAAATTTTAGCAGAGCCCGGCACTACGGCGTTTGATTATTTTAACAAGGAAGGATTTAAGGTTATCTCATGCGCTAGTTCTAGTGAATGTTTCCGAGCGCTAAAATCCGGTCGCGGCAGCGGCTATGCAGACGATAATATGGTAGTTTTGGGCTATTCGGTCGTAGATCGCAAGGTAGAGGTAAATATCAAGAATTTAGGTACGTCGGAATTTTTAGCTATCGCGGTGCAAAAAGGCAACAACGACTTGCTAAACGCCTTAAATGACGGGCTTGTCAAGCTCAGCAAAAATGGCTTTTTCAAGAAAATTTTTAACGACAGCATCGATCCTTTTTACAAGGGCAAGGCTGAGAAAAAATATTTCTTGTTAGATGATCTTTATAAAATGTTTTAATTCAAAGGACAAAATATGAAAAAAATTCTACTAAGTATTTTGCTGGGTGCTGGCGCGCTTTGCGCTAATTCCCTAGCAGATATCAAGCAAGCAGGCGAAATTCGCATAGGCTTGCAAGATTCCCAGCCTCCGTTTAGCTTCGATGATAACGGCACGCTAAAGGGCTTTGAGGTTGATTTGGCAAATG
>CAURFS010000022.1:0-13524 GCA_963523845.1 uncultured Campylobacter sp.
TTTACGAAGCTAAAGATAAATTCCTTGCCGTTTTCGTAGCAATTTAGCTTCGCTTTGCCGCGCAACAGAATGATAAATTTAAACTTCTGCGCGTAGATCACGTCGCCGCGAGCGTAGCTTTCGCGTCTAAATTTAGCAATACGCTCCTTGCTTAAAAAGTCAAATTTCTCGCTGTAATCGTTATTTAGCCTATCTATCATAGCAGCTCTTTGCATAAAATTTCACGTAAATTTTACTCAAAAAGGATAAATTCGTCGCAATCGCGACAAATTTAAATTTATTTTTGATTTATAATTTGCGTTAAAGACAACCTAGAAAGGATGCTTTATGAGGAAAATTTTTATCTCATTTATCTGTGCGTGTTCGCTTTTTGGCGGCGAGGTGATCTCCAAAACCACGGCGATCTCGCAAGACGGAAAAACTATCGGCGAGGCTGAAATTTTAACGCCGATCGAGGTAATATCCAGCGAAGGTGGCGTTACCAAGATTAAAATTAAAGGCGTCGTGAGCGAAAATTATCAGCTTCAAATCCAAAAAAATATGAAAGAGGCTGAAATTTACGCGATTTTTACGAACGAAGCCGAAGCGAATTTTAAAAAGGGTAAAAAGCTCGAGGACGATTACGGCGAGGTCTGGTATGAGGTCGAGGGGATTTACGAGGTCGGCTCGGATGCCGTAGCCAAGGACGCTAAGGCGCTTTATGCGGAGGCAAAGACGAACTACGAGCAGATCTGCTCGGCGTGTCACCGCTTGCATGAGCCAAAGAGCTTCACGGCAAATCAGTGGCCTGCGAATCTGCAAGAGATGATCAATGCAAACTACGTAGCGCTCGAGGGTGACGAGCTAAATTTGATCGTAAAATACCTACAACACAACGCAAAAAAACCTGAATGATAAAGGAGATCAGATGAAAAGGCGAGACTTTTTAAAGGCAGGGATTTTAGGTGCAAGCGCGGCAAGCGCTAGCAGGATCGAGGGGGTCACGCAGACGATTTTCGATAACAAAAAGGTATTCGGCGCAAATAGATTCGGCACTTTTTGGCTAAATTTAAACTCGTCGCAGATCGTTTCGGTAAGCGAATTCGAGGGCGATAAATTTCCAAACACGATGAATTACAGCTTGCCCGATTCCGTGCAGAACGAAAACCGCGTGCTCTATCCGATGGTGCGCAAAAGCTATCTAAAAGCAAAAGGCGCGGCAAAGAGCGAACTGCGCGGCAAAGAGGAGTTCGTGCGCGTTAGCTGGGATGTCGCGCTTGATCTAGCCGCAAAGGCTTTGAAAGAAAATTTCGACAAATACGGCGCCGAGGCGATCTACGGTGAGTGCTACTGGTGGGGCGGCAGCGGCAAGATCGGCTGGGGACGCACCGTAGCGCACCGAATGCTTAAAATTTTAGGCGGCTACGTAGAGGAAAGCGGCGATTACTCGACCGGTGCGGGGCTTGTTATAATGCCTCACGTGCTGGGCTCAAGCGCCGTTTACGACGCGCCTACCACGTGGAAAGCGATTGTTAAAAACGCCAAAAACGTCGTATTTTGGGCGACCGATCCTGCGGTAACTAATCAAATTTCATCCATTCCGCCTACGCACGACGGCTACATCGGCATGCAAGAGCTTAAAAAATCGGGCATCAAGACCTACAGCGTAAACGTGATGAGAAACGACACCGCGCGCTACTTTGGCAGCGAAGATATCATCGTGCGCCCAAACACCGACACTGCGCTCATCATCGGTATGTGCCATTATCTCTTTACGAACAGCCTCTACGACGAGGAATTTATCAAAAAATACACCGTCGGATTTAATAAATTTAAAGCGTATTTTCTAGGCGAGAGCGATAAAATCGTAAAGGACACCGCTTGGGCGAGCAAAATTTGCGGGCTTAGCGAGGAGGCTATTGCGAAATTTGCTACGGCGCTTGCAAAGGAGCCGACTACGATCTTGATCGGTCGCGGTTTGCAGCGCGCAGATCACGGCGAGCAGCCTTTCTGGGCGCTAGTGGCGCTTAATGCGATGCTGGGATATATCGGCAAGGAGGGTCTCGGCTTTGAATTTAGCCTGGGCTACGATTCTGCGGGCGCTACGAATAAGGTGGCTCCGATTTTAAAGGGACTTAGCACGCGCATAGATGAGAAATACGAAAACACGGGCTCTGCGCCTTGGAAAAACGCGAAAAACATCACCATCCCGTCCTCTCGCAGCATAGAGGCGCTGGAGCATCCGGGCAAGCAGATCGATTATGACGGCATCAAGATCAAGCTGCCGCATATGAGAGTCGCTTATATGGCGTGCGGATCGATGTTTACGCGCCACCAAGACGTGAATAATATTGTGAGGCAGTGGCGTAAATTTGACACCGTCATCACCGCCGAGCCTTACTGGACGAGCACGGCGAAGCTTAGCGACATCGTACTTCCCGTCGCGATCGAGGTCGAGCGCAACGACATCAACCAAACGGGCGCTACGGGCGAATATATAGTCGCTTACAGGCCTGCAATTGAGCCAATGGGCGAGAGCAAGAGCGACTTTTGGATCTGCGAGCAGATCTGCAAGCGCTGGGGATACGGCGAGGTCTTTAGCGAGGGCAAGGACGAGCTAGGCTGGATGAAAGAATTCTACGCCGATGCCGTAGAGCAAGCCAAAGGCCTAAATATAACGATGCCTAGCTTTGAGGAATTTTACGACAAAGGCTTCGTGCGCTTTGAAAAGGACGACGAGAGCAGCGCGCTATATACGCGCCTTGCAGCATTCCGCGAAAATCCCGCCAAAAACCGCCTCGGCACGCCGTCTGGCAAGATCGAGCTCTACTCGCCCGTAATCGCTAAGATGGGCTATGCCGACTGCCCGCCGATGCCTACTTGGATCGAGCCAAAAGAGTGGCTAGGCGATGCGAAAAAGACGGCGAAGTATCCGATCCACGTCGTTAGCCCGCACTCTCGCTACCGCCTACACAGCCAGCTAAATAACTCGATCATTAGGAATTTTGCGGAGGTTAGCGGCAGAGAGCCGGTGCTGATAAATCCAAAAGACGCCGAAGCGCGCGGGCTTGCGAACGGCGACATTGTGCGCGTTTTCAATGACCGTGGCGAAATTTTAGCGGGCGTGCTAGTCACCGACATCGTGCCTGAGCGCGTCGCAGCGATCTGCGAGGGCGCGTGGTACGATCCCGAGATTTGGGGCGAAAAGAGCCTCTGCCAACACGGCTGCGTAAACGTGCTTACGTTTGATAAAGGCACATCAAGTCTCGCGCAAAGCAACTCGGCCCACACCGTGCTAGCGCAGATTGAGAAATTTAAGGGAGAGATTAAACCTATAACAGCGTTTAGTAAACCTAAAATCCTACAATCCTTGTAGCGCGTTGTCTCGCGAGTGCTTTTGAGAGAGATTTGAAATTTTAAGTCTGCGGCAGACTACTTTGTCTAGCCTTGACTTAAAATTTCTGCACAACTCTCAAAATCATCTCGCGATACTTCCGCTTGTGTTTTTGCTCTCAAATTTAATTCACCAAAATTTGATCGTAAATTTGCATGAATTAAAAACTCTGCTAAAATTCGCTCAAATTTAACCCAAAGGCTGCGCCGTGCAAATCCCAAATTTGATCCGAAATTTTATCCGCAAACGTATCGTTTCAGAGTGCATTTTACTGCCTTCTCTCTACCCCGACGAGGGCGAGTTTGAGAGTTTTCAGGAGGGGTATAGGCTCGCTAGCCGCAAAACGGGCGAGGAGCTTGCAGACGACGCACCCGGGCAGTGGCGCAAGAGCTGGCGGGTCATCGCGCGTAACGGTATGGATGATCCGTTTTTCGTAGATTTTGCTCTTGGACACGCCTCGCCCGTTTACTTCGCCTATCACGGCGTGGGCTTGTGGGAGGCGATCAAGGTTGCGGACGATATCGTTAAATTTGAAGAAATTTTAACCGCACTTGCCGCGCTTGAGGCGCCTTGTTCACTTGAAGCGATCGCGCCGCTTACGGATTTAAACAACGAATTTTATCGCGAACTGGCGGACGACTACGCGCGGGAAGATGAAGCGCGCGAGGAGCCCGAATATAAATATTTCAGCGTTTTCATCGAGGATCTGGGCGCGGACAAGGTAAAAACGCTCGTGTTTTTAAAGAAATTTTTTGAGGACGAGAGTTTTGCAGATACGAAAGATAGGACGCGAAATTTGCCGCTTTGCGTATTTAGCGGCATAGAGGAGCTGGCGCTGCCGCTGCAAGACAAACTCGCCTCGCTCGGAGTTAAATTTTACGCGCGCGAGATCTCTTTTAGCGAATTTATCGCGCGGAGTGGCTAAGCGAGCAAATTTAAAATTTCAACTCCCGCTGCTGCTAAATTTAAAATTTAGCAGCAGGCGATCCTAATAAATTTCGTGCTCGTTCGCTTGCTATCGCAGTGCGCTAACAGCTTTGCGTACGCTGCAGCGCAAATTAAAGCGTAAAATCAAAATGTAAAATTGAAGTAGAATTTTAAGCGCCCTACTTCGTTTTTTACTTGCAGTAGGGCGGATCCGCTTCGAGCGGAGAAAAGTGAGGCGAAAATTATCCAAACCTTGGATCTATTATCTTGCTCAGTTAGAGCAGCTGTTGCGAGCGACGAGCTCTGCAAAATCTAGCGCTGCGTCGTAGTCGGGCTCAGAGGCTATGTCGCTTACGAGCTCTTTATAAACCACAACGCCTGCGGTATCTATGACGAAGATCGCTCTGGCGCTAAGACCTGCCAAGGCGCCGCTGGCGATGAGGGTGCCGTAGCGGCGGCAAAATTCCTTATCGCGGAAATCGCTTGCAACGCGTAGATTTTTGATCCCCTCAGTCGTGCAAAACCTCCCCATCGCAAACGGTAAATCCATTGAAACGACGATTACTTCGGTGTTAGGAAGCGATGCAGCGCGCTCGTTGAACTTGCGTGCCTCCGTCGCGCAGACGGGCGTATCTAGCGACGGCACGGCGACGATGATTTGCACGTGCTTGCCGCTAGCGATCTCGATTTCGCTTAGATCTTGAGCTACTAAGCGCACTTGCGGCGCGCGATCGCCTAGATTTATCTCTTGCCCGCTTAGCTCTACAGGCTTTCCTTGAAATGTTACTGTTGACATTTTTGTCCTTTGTTTTGAATTTGTAGCGGCGAATATACAAAAATTCCTTAAATTTCAGGTAAAATTGCTTTAAAAATCAAGGAGAGCAGATGGGCGAAGATATTTGGGGCGGCAGCAGCAATCCTGCATCGCTAGCCAGTATAAGACGTAAAAGTGGCGAAGAAAAAAAGCCCTTGGATGAGAAGCCACAGGAGCAATCTGAGAATTTAGATTTAACGCAAGAAGCTCTTGCGGCGGATGATACTAGCGAGCAAAATTCCGCGGCTCAGAATTCTATAGAACAAGATTCCACTTCCACAAGGCAGAATTTTACGCCACAGAATTCTACGGAGCAAAATTTAGCTTTTGCAGCTCAAGGCTTGGATGAAGAAAATTCTATTTTACGAGATTCTGCCGCGACAGGCTCTAGCGAGCAAGATTCTAACGCGAAAGACTTGAATTCTACCGAAGATGCTGCGAGCTCGCAGAATTTTGTGGAGCAGAATTCCACTTGGCAAAATTCAGCTTCCTCAAATTCCGATAGAATTAGCTCTACGCAAAGCTCAGCTAAGGCTTACGATCTAAATAAAGCCTACGCGTTTTATATGTTCCTCGGGCCTTTCGGCGCGCATAGATTTTATCTTGGGCGTATAATCTCCGCGATTTTTCAGCTTTTAGGCGGCTTACCATTTCTCATCTGGCTTTTTTTAGCAGTGGTTACTGTCATGTGGACGAGTATAGAAAGTAACGATCTGTTAGCGCTTATAAACTCGTCTCGTCCGGATTTGGGTGTACAAGCATCAGACCTAAAAGATATAGAACAGGGCTTTTTTCATTTTATGGTTATTTTCTCGGTGCCCAATGTTTTGTTTTTAATTTGGCTTATTAGCGACTTTTTTAGGTTGCCTGATATGGTGCGAAAGCTAACTGTATCCGTAGGCGCGGGAGCAATCCTGTATGTTTATGCGGATGATGCTAAAGAGCAGAGCGAAAATCTATCTACTGCCAAAACTACCCTTTATATAGCGTTTGGGCTTGAGGCGTTAAATGCGGTAGGCAGATATATCAAGAATGTAGATAAAGTGGGTGCGTTGGAAGGTGTCGGACTTATATCGATGATATGCCTAGCTGTGGGGCTATATTTTTTAGCGCGCGCTATACGCAGCACGGATCTACTATCAAACGCCGTGTTAGTCGGGGTTTCCTCGGCTATAAGCGCAGTAAGCACTATATTTGTAGGATTTGAATTGTTTAAACCATCAGTTTTTATGATAAGCATTTATTGCGTATGCACAGCGGTATATCTGATCTATCAGCTGCTAGTTAGTAAAGAGCTTTACGATTGCAGCGGAGAGAAAAACTATCTAAGAGCGTTTTATGTTATTGCAGCTACGGAGATAGTAACTCTAGTCTTGATAGCGCTTGACTCGCAGCTTTTTGCCTTAGTATTTGCCATAGGGTGGTTAGCTTCGGTAATTCTAAATGTTTCGGCGGTTTATGGCACTAGGGAGGTTACCGCTTCAAAAGGCGGCTACGGCCTAGCGCATCTGGCGTATCACGTAAGGCAGATGAACGGGCGGGAATTTTAGGTATTTAAATTTAAGGGGCGATTAGTATAATCTTATATTATTTTAAAAAAGGAGTTTAAAATGACTTTTATGGAGTCTGTGCAAACTTGCGTAAAGCAAAAATACGCCGCATTTAGCGGGCGAGCATCGAGGTCGGAGTACTGGCGGTTTTTTCTATTTACCGTGCTTGGCGGGATTGTTTTGAGCTTGATAGATGGCGTTTTAGGCACTACGATAGGGTATAATCAAATAATAGCCGGCAAAATCGTCCATCAAGAAATCGGCATTATAGATGCGCTTTTTCAGCTAGCTATGCTCGTGCCAGCCATCGCCGTATCGGTCAGGCGACTACATGACACCGATAGAAGCGGCTGGTTTTTTCTGCTTATTTTAACGCCGATAGTGGGTGCTTTTTTCGGTGATATCGGGCTTTTGGTATCATTTGTGGGTTGGATAGTGCTGCTTGTGTTTTTCGTGCAGCGCGGCGATAGTGGGTCCAATCGCTTCGGATATGATCCGCTATGATAAAGCTCTAAAGATTTGCGGAATTTTAGAATTCTAAAATTCCATGCAGATAAAATTCTTTGTATTATCACTTAAAATTCTATGCATAAGCACTTTGTAGCGCTAAATTTTTCTTAGAATAAGCTTTTCAAATCCTCTTTAATTGATTGCCGTTATCTGTAACTTAGAATTTTTATATTATAATGGCTCTTAAAATTTTATTTTAGAAAGGATGAAAATGAAAGAGAGAATCGAGGCGCTGTTTGCGCAAAATCCTAAAATTTCGATCGCGCAGATCTGCAAGGAGCTGGGCGCCAAGGAGATCGACGTGCTGCTAAACCTGCCCGAGCGCTTCGGAAAGAGCGCCGGCGGCGATAAATTCGGCGAGGTCATTAGGGAGCTTGAGAGTTGGGGCGAGGTACTTTTCGTAAAAAATACGCCGAGCTTCATCATCGAGTTTAAAACCAAGATCCCAAGCGGCAAGAGCGCGCGCGGATATTATAATTTCGGCATGGGCGCAAACGGCGATGAGGCACATGGGCTGGGCATTTTGGGAGGTCATCTAAAGACGGATGAGATCGATAAGATTATCCTCGTGACGCAGACTTTCATGGGCATGCTCTCGAAATTCGTGGGCTTTTACGACAAGGCGGGCGAGAATATCTTTAAAATTTACGTCTCGCGCGATGAGAAAGGACAGCTTCTAGCCGAGCAAGACGCGAAATTTGAGGCGCTAAAAGCTGCGATTTAGCGCTCGCGCAAGACCGTTTTTGCGCGGCTTGCGTAAAATTTACTCTTGTCGGGTATTTAGACTTGATCTCGCCTTTTGCGCGCGAGATCAAATCCGTAAAATTCTACTGCGAAATAACACTCGCGCGCCTCTATGCGCTCGCGCAAGACCCGCCTTGCTCTGCTCGCTCATCGCTTGCTTAACGGCGCTTTAAAATTCTACGTGGCGCCAACCAAGGCGCTTTAAGCTTGCCAATAAGCTTTCAGGCAAAATTTTAAATTATCGTTGATGATAAAATTCCAAACTCGCCTCGTCGCTATTTTGCGTCTTAAGGGCGTTTGGAATTTCACTAGCCCGGGCTAGCGTTTGCCTTATCTGAAACGGAATTTTGCCGCTTTAAACAGATAGCCCTTTCAAATTTTATTTCAACAATCTACTACTAAATTTTCAAAAATTTTATTTATATTGTCTTTGTACTGCTTATCGTCAAACTCTAAATTATTATTCGCAATCTTCCGCCCAGTAATATCTCCGAGCTCTATAAGATATTGCTTGAACTTTTCTAAAAATTTATCTACGTTCGCCTTTTTATCGGAGCCCCACTCATCTGAGCTAAAATGAAAATA
Organism: uncultured Campylobacter sp.; assembly: GCA_963523845.1. Lineage (GTDB taxonomy): Bacteria > Campylobacterota > Campylobacteria > Campylobacterales > Campylobacteraceae > Campylobacter_B. The sequence goes on from CAURFS010000022.1 coordinate 8,504, forward strand.
CGCGATAATTTTTTTGCTTTTAAGATAATATTTCGGCTGGTAAATTCCCGATTTCGGAAAATATCTCGATACTTCCCCGCTCAAACAAAGGCAAATATCGATCTTTTGTAGAGACTCCATTTCAAAGTTGCTAAAAACCCTTTTAATCTCTTGCCTTGCCACTCTTATAATATCCGGCATATAGATCGGCACATCATCCGCCCCGCCGATAACGGCATTTATGTTAAATTTCACACGGCACCTCGTCCTTAAATTATAAAGTGATATTATTCAAAATTTCGGCTCATTATATCATCTTCATAATATTTATTGGGTGCTGGAGCTACGGAGTTTTGAAATCGATATATTTTTTATCAAAATAGACCCGAATGAAGATTAAATTTTATAAAATCTATCATTTTAATTTCATATCTCAAAAACTTTCCGCCGCTACGCAAAGAGCGTCAAATTTTAAAATTGAAATTTTATACGTTAAGCTTAAAACTTATTAAACTCCGATATTTAGGGCAATGTAGACATGAATTTTTTATCTTTTACTGCTATAATTCTCTCATAAATTTAAATCTTAAGATTAAAAAGTATTCTTAAGAATTTTATAAGACGGAGGAGATCTTGAATAGATTGATTTTGAAGATTTACGCGTGGCAAAATACTGCTACGCCGTGGTTTTGGCTCTTTGTGATAAGCGCAGGCTATCTTGCGACATCATATTTTTTCTTTCAGCGCTACCTTTTTATGTCGCCTACGCAGATGAGCGCCCTCGTGCGTCTGGGCTTTGCCGTAGCGGGCGTGGGCGCACTCATCGGCTTGCTGCTGCCGTTTGGCTTCATATCAAGGCTCGTTGCCTACGCGCTTGGCTTTGCGGGCGCGATATATGGGTTTACGCAAAGCTCCGCGCCGCACACCGCCGCAGATACGGCAAATTGCCTCGTAGCGCCCGCATTTCCTTTTGCGGCGCCGCTTGATAGCCTGCTACCGGAGCTATTTCGCCCCGCAAGCTGCACGGGCACCCCGTCCTTTCCCGCGGACACCGCGCTTAGCGATGTGCAGAGCTTTTTTAGCGGATTTTACGGCGAGGGATTTTATCTGGTGCCGAGCATTAAATTTGCAGACGCGGTGCAGTGCGCGCAAGTAGCGTTTGCGGCATTCGCGGCTGTTTTGGTCGTGATGTTTGCGAGCTTTTTATACGGCAGATTTACGAGAAGTTTTTAAAATTTTAAGAAAGGATAGGCATGAAGTTTTTAAATTCCATTGCGGCTGCGGCGGCTCTTGCGGCTGCGATCGCAAGCTACGCTGGCGCCGAGGTTAAGGCGGGCGAGACACTTTACGGCACGGTGCTAAAGCAGGTAAGCGTAAGCGGTGATTTGTCGCACAAGGACGGCAGGCTGCTGCCCACAAACGCCATAGAGGTACTGGAGGTCAAGGACGGAGTGGTGAAATTTTCGCTCATCGGCTATCAAAATCCAAAGGCGCCCAATGTTATTTATTTCACGCCTAAAGCGCGCATAATCGCAGTGGCGTTTTCGAAGCAGGCTAAATTTCAAAGCGAGAGCTTGGGCGAAGAGGACGGCTTTAATAAGGTTAAAATAACCGCCTACACCGACGAGGGCGCGCTAAGCGGCGACGTGGATAAAATTTTTGCGGGCGCTAAGGAGAAATTTGAAGCCTCGTGTAGCGTCTGTCACGCTCTGCACCAGCCGGCTAGCTACGAAGCAAACAGATGGCCGGGCTACATAAAATCGATGCTTTCGCGCACGCCTATTAGCAAGGATGAGAGCTGGACGGTGGTGCAGTATCTGCAAAAGCACTCCAAGGACGTAAATTTAAAGGATATGAAATGAAAAGACGAAATTTTTTAAAGCTCGGAGCGGCGGTTTCGGCGCTTCCGCTCATTCCAAGCTCGATGCTTGCGGCGGATAAACTTACCGCGCTTAAGAAAAACGGCGAAATTTTAACTGCGGCGCGGTGGGGAATTTTAAAAGCGAGTGTTAAAAACGGCAAGATCGTAAAGTCCGCGCCGTGGAAGATCACCTCTAAAATTCCAAATACGCTTCAAAATACGATGGCGGATCTCGTTTATAACACGCGCATCAAAGCGCCGATGGTGCGAAAATCATATCTCGCCGATCCCGATAATCCTAAGCCCGAGCTTCGCGGACTTGACGAATGGGTCGAGGTAAAATATGAAGACGCGATCAAACTCGTCGCGCGCGAGCTTAAAAAGACGCGCGAGCAAAAGGGCGCGGACTCGGTGTTTGCGGGTAGCTACGGCTGGCAGAGCACGGGCAACGTGCATGTCTCAAGGACGCTGCTTCATAGATTTATGAACTTAAGCGGCGGCTTTACGGGCGTCACGGGCGATTACTCTACGGGAGCGGCGCAGGTCATAATGCCGCACGTAACGGGCTCAAATCAGGTCTATGAGCAGCAAACCTCGTGGCCGGTGGTGCTTGAAAACTCTAAAGTTGTAGTCTTTTGGGGGCTAAATCCGATCTCTACGCTTCGCGTGGCATGGACGAGCTCGGACGAGCAGGGATTTAAGTATTTCGAGCAGTTAAAAAACAGCGACAAAGAGATCATTATCATTGATCCAATCAAAACCGTAAGCGGCAAGTATTTCGAAGGCAAGGCGCGATGGATCGCCCCTCGCCCTAACACCGACGTAGCGATGATGCTAGGCATGGCGCAGCACCTCTACTCGCAGGGCAAGTACGATAAGGAATTTTTACAAAACTACACCGTGGGCTTTGAAAAATTCGTGCCGTACCTCACGGGGCAGAGCGACGGCATGGCTAAGACGCCCGAGTGGGCTAGTGAAATTTGCGGCATTAGCGCGGACGTGATCAAAGAGCTTGCGATAAAATTTTACGAAAACCGCACGATGATAATGGCGGGTTGGGGTATCCAGCGCGCTCATCACGGCGAGCAGGCGCACTGGATGATCGTGACTTTGTGCGCGATGCTAGGGCAGATCGGACTTGCAGGAGGCGGCTTCGGCTTTAGCTACCACTACGCTAACGGCGGCGCGCCTACCTGCGCGGGCGGCGTGATCGGCGGAATGAACGCGGCAAGCGTCGGCGTCGTTAAGGACGGCAAATTTTTAGGGCTTGCGCAGGATCAGAAACAAGGCGGCGAAGCTACTCAAGCGTGGCTGGTAAATACGGCGAAAGTCGCCTTTCCTCTAGCTCGTATCGCGGACGCGCTACTAAATCCTGGCAAGACGATCGATGCGAATGGTGCAAAGATCACCTATCCGAAGATCGACTTCATCTACTGGGTCGGCGGAAATCCGATCGTCCACCACCAAGACACCAACACCAACATCAAAGCTTGGCGCAAGCCGCGCACCATCGTAGTAAATGAAATTTACTGGACGCCGACTGCTAAGATGGCGGACATCGTGTTCCCGACCACTACGCAGTATGAGCGTAACGACATCACGATGAGCGGGGACTACTCCAATATGCATATAATCCCGATGAAGCAGGTCGTCGCCAAGCAGCACGGCGCGAAGGACGATTATCAAATTTTTACCGACCTTTGCAAGGCTTACGCAGACGGGCTTGCCGAGGCTTATACGGACGGCGGCAAAACGGAGATGGACTGGATCAAAGAATTTTACGAAGGGGCGGCGAGCGCCGTGAACGCAAACACCGCTTTGGGTGTGCAGATGCCGAGCTTTGAGCAGTGGTGGGAGAAAAACGAGCCGACGGAATTTTACGAAACGCCGGAGAGTGCTGCATATGTGAGCTTTGAGGATTTTAGGAATGATCCTGTTTTGGAGGCCTTGGGAACGCCTAGCGGGTTGATTGAAATTTACTCCGACACGATCGCTGCGATGAACTACAAAGACTGCGGCGCGCATCCGATGTGGTTCGAGCCCGTTGAGTGGTTGGGTATGAAAGATAAGCCTGCGAAATTTCACCTGCTTAGCCTGCATCCGTATGACCGCTTGCATTCGCAGCAGAACAACACCTCAAATCGCAAGAGATACGCCGTAGCGGGTCGCGAGCCGGTACTGATCAATACCGAGGACGCTAAGGAGCTAGGTATCAAGCAGGGCGATCTGGTGCGCGTGTATAACGCTCGCGGCGAAATTTTAGCAGGTGCGAACGTAAACGATGACATAATGCGCGGCGTGGTGCAGATTTTCGAAGGCGCGTGGTACGATCCTAACGCCGAGGGTCTTTGCAAAAACGGAAATCCGAACGTGCTTACGATCGATCTGCCTACGAGCGAGCTTGCCAACGGCAACATCTCCCACACGGCGCTGGTGGATATCGAGCTTTATAAACACAAGGCGGGCGAAGATATCAAACTAACCGCATTTATGCCGCCTAAAGGGGCGAAGTAGGGATTGGGAGCAGTTTAGGTTTTAAGACTGGCTCATTGCCGGCTTGGACTATATATGCCGATCCTCTACAGGCTTTAGCCAAACTCGCCGTGGTTTTGCTACGGCGAGGCATATCAATTTCGACTTGCCGCAGCTTTATATAGTCGCGGCTGTGTATCGGGACCAATTTGCTTGCTACAGCCTCGCGACTTCAACGATAGGTCACGGAGCTGATTTAAATTTTATAGCCTTGCGCTTGCAGTGATGACTGAGTTGATTTGATTTATCGTAACTTTGAGCTGTGGCAGGCTGGAGATAACAGCAAGCAATATTTGCCTCGCCGCCCTACTCTCTATTTGCTCGTGAAATTCTCGCTAAATTTAAGAACTTGCCGTTTGGACTAAAATTTCAATCTAAACTAAAAAATCGCCTAAGCTTCCATTTAAAATTTTTCTTCGGAATTTGTGTATCACTAAAATCGTCGCTCCAAATTTCATTTTTATCGGTGAAATAGTCGTTGTTTTGAGCTTGCGGTATAAAGTCGGTCCGATCTTCTATTTTTACGTTTAGCGCCTTGAAATATTGCAGCAGCTCATAATACTCTTTTGTAGATACGGCATTTATTAAAAAGTAGGCTCAAGATAAGTTAAGCGGATTCTCTCTTATCATCTTTAGTAAAATATGATAG
>CAURFS010000023.1:0-13398 GCA_963523845.1 uncultured Campylobacter sp.
ACTCGTTGCGCTGTTAGAATTTCCACCGCGTCCAAGCGCCGCCAGCTCATATCGCGTAAATTTTATTGCTAGCGGAGGCTGTAAATTCTAACTCGTCGCGTGGGTAGCTATGGGTGCCGCGATAAAATTTAGTTCGCGGCAACTTACGCGCTATTCGTGCAATAAACGATAAATTCCGCCTGCGATGCTTGATGTCGCTAGCGCGATAAAATTTCGCTTTCGCGACAAAATTCCGCCCGCAGTACTAGCGCGCGGCACCCGCACGTTAAAATTCCACGCTCCGCTTGAAAGCGGAGCCTCCTTATTAAAATTTTAAAATTTTTAGTTCAAAAAGTCGCTGTGTTTTACAAGCCGTACCGCTTAAAATCGCGCGGATAGGATGAAATTTTATCCTCCCAAGCTCAAAATCTCGCTCGCCAGTACAGCGGTCAATTCAACACGGCAATTTAATGCGATCGATTTATAAAATCACCGCCCGAACTTCAAATATCAGCGCCGCATTAGAAAAGTTATTTTATAATAACCGCATATCAAAATTTAAGGCGATCTATGAAAAGGCTTCTATTTTTCGTCGTTTTTGCGCTGGCCGCTCTCGCCGCGGCGATCTATTTCAATCTCGATAGGCGCGAAGAGGTCGCGCACAAGGCCTACGGCATCATCGACATCAGGCAGAGTTCGCTTAGCTTCGAGCGCAGCGGTCGCATTAGCGCGCTTTATCGCGACGAGGGCGATTTCGTGCAGGCTGGCGACGTCTTGGCGGCTCTGGATACGGCGGATCTGAGCTTTCAAAGACAGGTTCAGATCGCGAGGTGCGACGGGCTTAAATTTAGCTTGCAAAAGCTGCAAAGCGGCTTTCGTAGCGAGGAGATCGAGATGGCGGCGGCGAACGTAAGCGCGCTGCAAAACGCCCTGCAGCTCGCTACTTTGACGAATGAGCGCCTCAAGAGCCTAGGCAAAAGCAACTCTGCGTCCAAGCAGCAGATCGACGAGGCGTTTTATTCTATGAAGCGCACGCAAGCCCAGCTGCAAAGCGCGCAGGCTAATCTGCGCCAGCTTCAAAGCGGCTACCGCAGCGAGGATGTAGGCGCCGCCCGCGCAAATTTGGCAAGCTGCGAGGAAAATTTGAAATATCTGAACTACCAAATCGAGACGCAAAGCGTGCTAAAAGCGCCATTTAGCGGGCAGATTAGAGCGCGCCTTAAGGAGCTTGGCGACATCAGCATGCCAAGCGTGGGCGTTTTTGAGCTCAGCGAAGTAAAAAACAAGCGCGCGAAATTTTATCTGGGCGAAAATCAGCTCCGCTTCCTGCGTGCCGGACAGAGCGTGCGGATCATCGCGGCGGACGGCTCTAGCGCGAGCGCAAAGGTTGCCTACGTGAGCCAAACCGCGATGTACACGCCACGCACGGTGCAGACCGAGGAGCTGCGCGCCGATCTCGTGTGGGAAGCGCGCGCCGATTTCAGCGACGAGGACGGCAGCTTTCGCTTAGGCCAGCCGATAAGCGTGGAATTTTAACGGGGGCAGCGCATAAGCATCGCTAGCAAGGGCGAAATTTAAAACGCGGTGCGGGCGGCAGGAATACTACGGATGGAATTTTATCGCGGCGCCTTGCCTGGGGCTATTCGGTGCGGCAAACTGGAATTTAAACGGTTGCGTTAGCGATAAAATTTTAGCGGCATAACGACGCGAAATTTATGAGCGATTTTGTCGGCGCCTGCGGGCGAAATTTAGATAGCAAAGCTCGCCGATCGGCAATTTTACGTAACGCCGCGCGAGACGCTTATACGGCGTGGGTTTGATGAAATTTTAAAAGCGCACTTCGAGGTGAAATTTTAACGGCGCCTGTTCGGCAGGACAGGGCGATAAATTTTTGCTACGTCTAAAGATACGTTGTCTCGGCGGCGATAAAATGTTGCGCGCTTAGAACGAGGTCGTACAAAGGCGAAAGGCGGCGTAAATTTTATCGCGCGAGTTTTGCGCGAGCAGGCAGGGCTTTGGATAAAAGATCGAATTCTGCAGCGCGGCGAGTAAAATTTCGGCGAAATTTTGGCGCAAAACAGCGCGAGTTAAATTTTAAAATTTACGGCTCGGCGGCGAGGTAAAAGCCGGGCGGTAGAGCGACAACGAGCTTTATTTCTAGCAGGCGTTTTGCGATAAACAAACGGCGATTGAACCGAGCGCGGGCGAAGTAAATTTCGCTACGAAACAAGCGGCGCGATAAAATACCGATTGTGCGCGGCGGTGAAATTTTACTCCAAAGGCGCGGTAGCTGAGTCGGCACTATGTAAAGAAAGCCGAAACTAGGTATAAAATTTCGCCAAAAGGCGCGGCGGCGGTAAAATCTCACCCTGAAAGGCGGGCAGCGATGAAATTTTACCTCAAAAGGTACAGCGCAGATAGAGAGCTCGGCGCTCACGGGTCGCCAGTACCTGAAAACTCGCTTGCGTTTTGAAGCGAATTTATCGCGGATACTCACGGGCTGCTTCATGTTTTGGAGACCGCCCCGCTCATGCGCATCGTTAGCGGCGCGGCTAGCCGATGCGATATGCACGCGCTCAAGACGGATCGGGCGTCGCGCGGAATATTCGGCGCGAGCCGTAAGCAACGCTGATCGTGCGGGCACGCAAAATTCGAGCGGGCGATTTATAGGACACCCCGGCGCGATAGGGCTTGGTTTCGCGCGCTTGCGGTAAGTTGCGTCGAATTTATGCGAGGTTTGGGCGAAATTGTTCGGCGTGCGTCGCGAAATTTAAAGCGCGCGGCTGTCGCAAAACTAAGACGCTGTAGCGGCCGCAAAACCACGACGTCTTGGCGGCTGTAGAAGCAAGGCGCCGCGGTAAAGAGCGCCTTTTAGGCGTGCGTAGGTCTCGTTCGTCGCGCCGAGCGACGGAGCGAGCAATAAAAAGCGAGCAATAAAATTTGGAGCTAAGCTTGGATCTACTAAATATCGTAAATTTAAAGAAATTTTACCTGCGAGAGGATCGCAGCAAAAACGTCGTTTTTGAAAATTTTGATCTGCGAATTGACGATGCGCCGCGGCTCATCAGCCTCACGGGCCCCGACGGCGCGGGCAAATCCACGCTTTTAAAGCTCATCTGTGGCATCATCGCGCCCGATTGCGGCGAGATAAAATTCGCAGGCTTCACTCCGAGCGGCGAAAATAAAGAATTCGTCCGCGCAAACGGCTACATGTCGCAGAGCCTGGGGCTTTACGAGGAGCTTAGCGTCTGGCAAAATTTAAACATCTTCGCAGGTCTAAAAGGGCTTGATCTAAAAGACGGCGAGGAGTATCTGCGCGGGCTTTTGCGCCGCGTGGGGCTTTTGAAATTTAAAGATTACGCCGTGGATTCGCTCTCCGGCGGGATGAAGCAAAAGCTAGGCGTCGCCTGCGCTATCGCAGCTCGTCCGCGGCTTTTGGTGCTCGATGAGCCCACCGTCGGCGTCGATCCGCTCTCGCGCAGCGAGCTGTGGGCAATCGTGCGCGAGTATCTGGATCAAAGCGGCGCGAAATGCATATTTTCGACGGCGTATTTCGACGAGGCGGCGGATGCCGATCTGACGCTGATTTTGCTCGGCGGCAAGATCATAGCGCAGGAGCGCGCCGCAAATATCACCGCGGCGCTGAGGGAGCGCACCTTTCGCATATGCAGCGAGGATTATCAGAGCCTGGCGCGCCGCTTGATGTTTAAGACGCAAAGATTTTTAAAAAACTCCCCGCTCATTGACATCTGCCCCAGAGACGGCAGCGTCGATCTGCTAAGCGAGGAGCCGATAAGCCTGCGCGATCTGCAGGAGTTTTTAAACGCGAGCCTAGAGGGTGACGGCGAAAATACAGAGCGCGAAAATGTGGGTGACAAAGGCGCAGAGCGCGAAAACGGGCGAGGCGAAAATTTTAAAATTTCAAACGAAAACGAGGGCGTTAAATTTAACGAAAACGAGGGCGTTAAATTTAACGAAAATAAGGACGCTAAATTTAATGAGAACGGAAGCGCGAAATTTAAACTCAGTCCGCGCGAGGCGAGCCTGGAGGATGCGTATATTTTTTTAAACAAAGCAGAGATCGGCGCGGCAAACTTCGGCTACGAAAAAAAGAGCTTCGATGCGGCTCAAACCGTCATCAAAGTGCGCGACGTGAGTAAAAAATTCGGCTCATTCACCGCCGTGGAAAATACGAGTTTCGAGGTCAAAAAGGGCGAGATTTTCGGCCTTCTGGGCCCAAACGGCGCGGGCAAGACGACGACGTTTCGCATGATCTGCGCGCTTTTGGGGATGAGCGGGGGCGAGATCTCGGTCATGGGCGAGGATCTGCGCTACGCCAAATCATCGATCAGATCGCGCATAGGCTACGTTTCGCAGAAATTTTCGCTTTACAAAAAGCTAAGCTGCTATCAAAATTTAGAGTATTTCGGCCGCAGCTACGGCATCGGCGGAGTAGCGCTGAAGCGGCGCATAGAGGAGCTTTTGAGCGAGTTTGGCTTGCAGCGGCTGCGAAACGAGACGTGGCAGAACCTGCCGTTCGGCGCGGGGCGCAACCTCAGCATGGCGTGCGCGCTCATCCACCGCCCCGAGATTTTGTTTCTCGACGAGGCCACCAGCGGCGCCGATCCGCTCTCGCGCAGGCTCTTTTGGAACCGCATAAATGCGCTGGCACGCACCGGCGTGAGCGTGGTCGTGACGACGCATTTTATGGAGGAGGCGGAGTATTGCGATCGGTTTTTGATCCAAGATCGCGGCAAAATTCTAGCGCTAGGCAGCCCCGACGAGGTCTGCGTGCAGCACGGGCGGCGGCTTAGCGTGCAGCAGGCCTTCATAAACGAGGTACAAAAATTTAGAAGCGAGGCGGGCGATGAGGGCTTTTGATCGAAATTTTGCGCGAGCCGTGAGGATTTTTGATCCGAATTTTATGCGAGCCGGGCGAAAAGCTGCGCGCCCGCGCGGTAAAATTTTTAGCGGCGAAAAGCTCTTGCGGGGCGATGAAATTTTAAACGGCGGCGAAATTTTGAGCGACCAGGCTTTGAATGTCGGTAAAATTCCAAGCGGCGGAATTCGGGGCGATAATAAAATTTTGAAAGATTGCAAAATTTTAAATGTCGGTGAAATTTTAAGAGATTGCGAAATTTCAAGCGGCGGCGAAATTTTGAATGAGACGTCGCGCGGCGGGACACGGTGCGGATTTTTTAGATGGATACTGCGCGAGCTCCGCGGTGAAGCGAGCCCGCTTCGTCTGTGCCGTAAATTTCAAAACGCGAACGGCTCGCAAGCGGATTATAAATTTAAAATGGCGGTTGTTCTGCAAACAGATCGCAAATTTAAAATGGCGCTCAGTCTGCGAACAGCTTGTAAATTTAAAGCCCTAATGCAAAAATTTCATCGCGGATATTGCGCCGCCGTAGAGCTTTTGCGTCAGAAATTACGCAGCGAGACAATGCCGCGGTGCATAAAATTTCAAAGCCCGCCGTATGCGCTCGCGCGATTAAAATTTCAGGGCGCGATGAGTAAAATGTGTGCAGGCAGTCCGTCTGTGCCGTTAAAATTTCAAATCTCGATTGCCGCGCTTTTGCAATTAAAATTTAGGGGCGTGCTAAATGCGATCACGCGGCTAAAATTTCAAAATGCGGCAGCCGCATTTGCGCGATCAAAATTTAGAGGCTCGCCGCGAGCGGTGCAGCGGCGCAAAATCCGAGCACAGGGGCGGGGCGGATGAACTTTACCTTTTTAAAAATCCTCGTAAAAAAGGAGTTCGCGCAGATCGCAAAGGACAGATCGGCGCTCGTGATCGCGTTTTTGATGCCGCTAATTTTGGTCGTGATCTACGGATACGCGATGCGGATGGACATAAAGCCCGTCAAGGTGGGCTTCGTAAGCGATCTGGGCTCCAAAATCGAGCGGGATCTGCTCGGCGGATTTTTGGGCTCAAAATACCTGCAAACCCGCGTTTACACAGACTTAGAGAGCGCGAGGAGAGATTTTAAAGCGCACGAGATCGAGAGCATTTTGTATTTTGATCCGCGCTTTGCGGCTAAATTTCAAAACACCTTGAGCGGGCTCGGCGGCGCAAATGGCGGCATAAATTTAAACCTTTCTAGCGACGACAGCTTCTCCGCAGGCGGCGCAAGCGATCTCCAAAATACGAGCGGCGGCGCAAATGTCCGTCCGCTTGAGGACAGAGGCGCGGGCGCTAGCACGGAGAGCGGCATAAACACCTCCGCAGGCGGCACCGGCGCAAGCGGCGAGGGTTCATACAGCAACGGCGCAGGCGGTAACGCGTACTCTTTTGGCGACGACAGCGCAAATTCTAACAGCGCGACTGTAAATTCTAGCGGCGGCAGTATGGGCGTGACTGCGAATTTCGCCGGCGCAAATTCTCGCAGTAACGATACGGGCGCTGTGAGCGCAAATTCCGGTAGCAGCGCGAGCGGCATAGGCGCAAATCAAAGCAGCGCAAATTTAATTGGCGGCGTGGGCGATACGAATGCTGGTCTTATCGGCGGAGCGGACTATCTTCAAAATACGAGCGGCGGCGTCAATGCGAGCCCCTCCGCTAACGGCGCTGGCAGTGCTGCAAATAACGGTGGCAGCTCAAGTAGTGCAGGCGGCGGTGCGAGCAATGCAAACAAAGACGGTGCCGAAATTTTCCTTATCCAAAATGCCACGCAGTCGCAGCTTGCGCTTCTTAGCTATGTTTACGTAGCAGGCGTAATCGAGCAGGTTTTGGCGCAAGATTACGGCTTTTTAAACGCAAATTTAAACGCCGCCGCAAAGCCCGTCAGCGTGAATTATCGCAGCTGGTTCAACGAAGCCAACGAATCGACATGGTATCTCGTATCTGCCGAGTATGTGGGGATTTTAGGGCTCATCTGCCTATTTATGGTCGCGGTCGTGATCTCGCGCGAATGGGACCGCGGCACGATCGCCTCGCTTTACAACTCCAATGCAAGCGCGCTTGAGATCGTCACTGCCAAGGTCGGCGCGTATTATTTCCTAGCGCTTTTGGGCGGTGCGATGACGCTCGTTTACGGGCAGGTTCTTTTAGGCATCCCGATCCGCGGCAGCGTGGCGATGCTACTGGCGACGCTGTGCGTCTTCGTGCTGGAGATGACCTGCCTAGGCATGCTGATCTCGGCGATCTGCAAAAATCAATTCCTAGCGCAGGAATACGCCATCGTCATCGGCTACCTGCCCGTGACGCTGCTTAGCGGCATGATATTCGATCTGCGCGGACTGCCCGCGGCGGTCAACTTCATCGGGCACCTGCTGCCGCCCACATACGCGGTCGAGTCCTTTCGCATCTGCTTCCTATCGGGCGGACAGAGCGCGACGCTGTGGGTAAACCTCGCCATTCAGGCACTCGGAGCGGTTTTGTTTTTTAGCTTGTGCGTACTTAGCGTAAAAAGGGGGGCGCGATGAAATTTTTAGAATTTCTAGGCGCGAGATGCTTTGATTTGCGGGCGGCGGAGCGTAGATTTGAAATTTTAAAATTTGCGCCCGAATTGAGTAATCGGTTTGAAATTTTAAAATTTACGCTTGCTTCGGCGCGTCTTGCAGACACAGCGCAAAATTTCATATCGTGGAATAGATTTAAAATTTTAAAATTTATTCAAGAGCTGCCGTTCGCTCCTTGCCGTGTTTTGCCGCGCATAGATAGTGCCGGAACAGGGCGCACGGAAAATTTTAGCAAATTTGACCTCGCAGCCACGCTTTTAAATTTCATCTCCTTGCCGCCGCGTAAATTTAAACTTGCGCTTTTGAAATTTATGCGCGAGGTGTCGCGCGATAGATCTGAAATTTTAAATTTTACGCCCGCGCTGCGCAAATTTAAATCGACGCCCGCAGTGCGTTTAAATTTCGCTTTAAATTCCGTTTCGCCCGCCCGCGCCGCTAAATTTGAAAATGGCGTTAAATTTAAAGGTGCCGCTAAATTTAAAAGGAGTGCGCGATGAACGCTCTGCGAAAATCCCTGCTTCGAATTCGCGCGCTGATAAAAAAGGAATTTTTGGCGATGTTTCGCGACAAGGGCACGCGTATGGTGCTGATCGTGCCGGTGCTGGTGCAGGCGATCATATTCGGCTACGGCGCGAATTTCACCCCCGAGCAGGTGCGCTACGCGATTTTGGACGACGCTCGCGATGCGACGTCCACCGCGCTGGTGCAGAGCATCGCCGCTACGCCGATGTTTAAGACGGATCTTGGCTGCAAAGACCTAGCCTGCCTGCGCCGCGCCGTAAGCGAGGGCGAAGCGATCATCGGGATCTATTTCGGCGGCGATTTTGCGAGCACGCATGAGCTTTTGATCATCGCAGATTCGCGCAATACGACCTTGGCAAACACCGTCATCGGCTTCGTGCAGGCCATAGTGCAGGAGTACAATACTCAGCATTTTGTTAATTTAATCAGCATAAATCCGCGCTATGTTTTTAACGAAAACACGATCACGCGCTACACGATCATGACGGGAATGATTTTGGGGCTTTCGATGATTCAGGTGCTGATGCTATCGGCGTTTAGCGTCTCTCGCGAGCGCGAGGAGGGGAGTTTCGATATGATGCTGATGACGCCCGCGAACCCGCTTGAGATGCTGATCGGCAAAGCCGTGCCGCCCGTGCTGATCGCGATCGCGCAGGGGCTCGCGCTGTTTTTGATCTGCGTATTTTACTTCGAAATTCCGTTTCGAGGGCGCTTTGCGGATCTTTTTGCGATCATCGCGATCTTTAGCGCCTGCAACGTAGGCATCGGTCTCGTGATCTCGACCGTTTGCAAAACCTCGCTGCAATCGGTCGTGAGCTCGTTTTTGTTCCTGCTGCCGTGCATTATGATAAGCGGGCTGATAACGCCTGCGGACGCGATGCCGCGGTGGTTTTACTATATCGCGCACCTCGATCCGATGTATTATGCCAACAAATGCATGTGGCGGATCTACCTGGAGGGCGCGAGCCTAGGCGAGCTGTGGCATCTCATCGTGCCGCTGCTGCTGATCGGGCTTGGCACATTGAGCTTTGCGGCGTCGCTTTTTAGAAATAAGCTGGACTAGGGATTTAGATCGGAATTTAGTTTAGAATTTTAGCTGGAATTTTGGCTTGGATTTTGCTTCGTCGGAATTTTTGGATTGAACCTCTGCTTAAAATTTTAAATTGATCGCGGAATTTCAGCTTGGAATTTTGCCCTAAATTTTGCGCGTTCGTAGCGGATAAAAATAAACCAAAATCCCGTGTTTCCGCCCGATGAGCTGCGCGTCGCGATAAAATTCCGCGCCTTAAATTTTAAAAATTTTGCGAAATTCCATCTTGCGAGTAGAGTTAGAATTTAAATCCGGGGTTGCCCGGGCGTCTTGCGGCGGTCGTATCATCTGCGCTCGCCTTGGAAGCGGGCTTTTTCGCATCGTTCGCATCCGATTTCTTAAAAGTGGTGAGTTTGCTGTAAATGCTCGGTGTTTCGCCGTCCGCGCCTAGCTTGGCGCCGTCAAGCTCACTAGAATTTTCCGCGCCGCATAACCTTGCGGGGTTGAATTTTATCCATGCTATGATTAGCAAAATCCCAGAAAATGCCGTTACCAGCGACGCTGCGATTAGATAAGGCAGCGCGAGGATTACGCCTATTTTAGCTAGCGCGCCCGATACTGCTTCGCAGGGCCATGCCACGGACACCACTATGCCGTAGATTTTAAATAAATCCACGCCGCTAAGTGTGGCTAGGCGGCAGTTTAATACGCCCCAGATTATCACCGCCGCGCACGTCGAAAGGACGTAGAGCAGGGTGTAGAGTAGACCTAGCATCGTGCCCTCTTTTAGCGCTACTACCATGGCGCAGTAGCACAAAATCGCGACGATCGGGATACTTTCTATCAGCCTATAGGTCTTAACGAAGCGCACGCCTAGTGCCTTTTCTAGGCAAACGAAGCAGTCGTAAAATATCGCTAGTGTCGCTAGCAGCGCTAAAACTCTAAAAATCGCAACCGCGTCCTCGTCTATGTCGCTTACGCCCACCGTGCCGCTTACGCCGATGCCTAGCAAAATCACGGCGCCTAAAACTCCGCGGAATTTCGCCTTGCGAAGCAGATCTTGCTTTGAAATTTCTTTCATTTTTATCCTTTGAATTTTCTAAATTTACGCGCTATCTTGTGGCTTTGTGCGTGTAGCGACGCGCTTGACATTGCTATAACAGCGCGGCTTGGACGTTGCGGTTTAGACTTGTAAAAGGCGTGGTCGCTGCAAAACGAAAGCGCTTCGGCTTAGGCGAGCTTTTCTATCTTGCTCCAGGCTAGCAGATGCACGATGCTAGTTATTATGAGGGCGACAAACGGCAAAAATTCCTTCAATGACGCGATAATTAAAACCGCATCGGAATCGCCAATTTGCGGCTTGGAGGTAGCCAAACCGAAAGGCCCTGCGCCACATAGCCAATTTAGCGCAAAAAAGAAGATGCAGAGCCACACGTAGATCCGAAATATCATCACGCCGCTTATGCGCGCCAAAGAGAAATTTATGCGAAGCCACGCTACGATTATGTAGATTGCGGCTGCGGGCACCGCTAAATTCCATATTGTCTCTCCTGTTGTCTCTCTAACCATCTCTTCTCTACAAGAAATTATCGGATGAAATAATGAAAACACCGAGATGCAGATGAAAACAATTATGCAGTTGCGGTAAAGCGCCGCCGCTTTTATCCCGCTAAGAGCTGAAATTTTGCTGAGTGCTCTTAACCTATAAATCACCGAGAAGCAAATAAAAGCGATAAAAATTCCACCTATGATCACGATATTATATGGATACCCCGGTATGCCCTCAAAAACAAAGTCTATCGCCATCAAAACCACCGGTAGCGCCGCTAAAAACAGATCGATGCCAGTGCTGATCATCCCCTCTTTTCTTGCCTGAGATACGAGATCTTGCATACATAAGCCTTTTTAAAATTTATCTCGAAGTGTAAAACGCTAATCAAACCGAAAAGAGCGAAATTTTATCGTGACAAAAGGTTTATGAAATTTAAAATTTAAACCTCCGCGCTTATCTTTTCTATCTTGCTCCAAGCTAGCAGGTGCACGATGCCGGTTATTATGAGGGCGGCAAACGGCAGGAGCATTTTAAGCATTACGACGGCAATAGCCAAAGCTGAAACCTGCTCGGTCCGCGGCTCGGAGGAAATAGCTATAGCAATAATCGCTGCATTGCATAGTATATTTAGCACGAAAAGTCCCATACAAAGCCACACATAAGTCCGAAAGGTACTCACGCCGCTTACGCGCGCCAAAGAGAAATTTATGCGAAACCATGCGACGATTATGTAAATAACGCCTGCGAAAAGCGCTAGTCCAAATATCGCCGCAAATGGATTATCACTCTGCCCGCCGTCTGCGTCAGGCTCTCTCGGATAAAGGTAATTGAGCACGAGCGCTAGCGCAAAAAAGCAGACGCAGATTATTATGCAGTTGCGATAAAGTGTCGCTGCTTTTATGCCGCTAAGCGCTGAAATTTTTCGGAGTGCCTGCAATCTGAAAAATACTGAAACACAAATAAAAGCGATTAAAATTCCGCTAGCGATATAATTTATCGTCTCGTCGTCAAGGCGCCATGGCTCGCTGAAAGAGACATAGCCTACTACGATAAAAACCGCGGGTAATGCCGCCAAAAACAGATCGATGCCGGTGCTGATCATCCCCTCTTTTCTTGCCTGAGATACAATGAATTGCATATATAAACCCTTTTTAAAAATTTGACCCGAAGTATATATAAACAAGCATAAAATATAAATTAAACCGACAAGATCGAAATTCTATCGCGACAAGATATTTGCGAAATTCTAAACTTTTACACTTATCTTTTCTATCTTGCTCCAGGCTAGCAGATGCACGATGCTAGTTATTGTGAGGGTTATGGGGAATATCAAATGGTATAGTGCATTTAACGAAAAAAGGATGACGCAGAGCCACACATACGTCTCAAAAATTCCCACGCCGCTTACGCGTGCTAGAGCAAAATTTATGCAAAACCACGCTACGATCATGTAGATTGCGCCTGCAAACGCTATCAAAATGCACAATATCATTGCCAAATGCTTGTGTGAGATCGATAAAGGAATCGATAAAAAGATGCTTGTTATGGCAATGACACAGATGCAGACCATTACGCAGTTGCGGTAAAGCACCGCCGCCCTTATGCCGCTAAGCATTGAAATTTTGCGGAGCGCCCTTAGCCTGAAAAATACCGAAACACACAAAAGAGCAAAAATAATTCCGCCAGTGATATAGGTAGCCGTCTTGTTGGTGCTAAGCCCTAGCATGCCGTTAATAGCAATATCTAGCGCAACTAAAGTCGCAGGCACTGCCGCTAAAAACAGATCGATGCCGGTGCTGATCATCCCCTCTTTTCTTGCCTGAGATACGAGATCTTGCATAATAAGCCTTTTTAAAATTTATCCCGAAGTATACATAAATCGATGTAAAGCAGGAATTAAATAGCTAAATTTAAAATTTCAAAATTTCGTCGGGACAAGCTTGCAGACTGCGGAATTTCAGGAATTCTACCAGAGCGAGAATAAAATTTCGCCGCGGGATTTAAAACGGAATTCCATCTATGGATTTGCAGGCAGAATTCTACTACAAAAATTTTAAACCACAAGCGCGGTATCTTTCATTGCGCGCTTCTAAAACTGGCAAGCCACAGGTAGAATTCCGCTATGAAGATTTCTACTCGGAATTCCGCGGTAAAATTTCACTATGGAATTTAGACTGGAATTCTATGGCAAAACCTCGATATAAAATTTTAATCAGAATTTCAAGGTAAAAAATTCTACGATTTAAATTTCGCCCAGGACAAAAATCCCACGATTTAAAATTTCACGCCGATTGACGAGTTGCTTTGTTGCGCCGTTCGCGCCTATCTCACCTGCGCGCTAAAAATCTGCGTGATGCTGCTTATCTGCTCGCCCGCAACGTCAAATTTTGCCGTTTTCATCCGCACGCGGTAAAGCGCGTTTAAATTTTCCTCGTTTAAAACCTCGGCGCTAAGCCCGTAAACGTAGCTAAGATCGTCCTTTAAAATAAGCGTGCGATCGGCGACCGCAAGGGCGTGGTTTGGCTGATGCGTGGTAAAAACGATGCCGGCGCTACTTTTTTGCTTTAAATTTACGATGAGGCTTAGCACGCGGTCTTGGTTTTTTATATCAAGCGCGCTGGCAGGCTCGTCCAAAAATAGAATTTCGCTCCTGCTCGCGATCGCTCTGGCAAAGAGCACGAGCTGCTTTTGACCGCCTGAGAGCGAGTTGAAGCGCTTGTCTTTCAGGTGCGAAATTTCAAGGCTCTCAAGCGCGTCCAGGCAGATCTGCACGTCGCGTTTGCTCGGCTTTGAAAATAGCGAAATATCGCGCACGCGCCCCATCGCCACGATGTCTTGCACGCTGTAATCA
>CAURFS010000024.1:0-13085 GCA_963523845.1 uncultured Campylobacter sp.
CGTTTGAACGCACGCGGCTGCAAAAGCTGCAATGAAATTTGGAAAAATTCCGAAGAATTAGAAAAAATTGAAGCTACTTAACGCTCGCCGTTAAGACTTCCGCTCCCTTTCTCTCTTTAAATTCCGCTTCAGAAAGACCATTATTAGCGCATTTGCGCTACTCCTTTCAAAGATTGATTGTTATTTTTTAAGATCCTCACTAATTCGCTCAGGGTGCTTTATATAAAAATCCACTTCAGACCAATGTCTATTGGGATCTCCGTTAAGGTGCTTTAAATAATCTCTTGCTTTGTTTGCATTATTACACTCTTTGTCGTTGATCACATCCTTTGGCTGCATTTTCTCGCAAAGCTCCAGTTTCGCTTTTGCCTCTAACGGCGCAAGCAGATAATCTGCAACCGTTTTTTTAGGCTCGTCTTCCTTGCATCCGGCAAGACCTAAACCTACGATAGCCGCAAGGCTTAACAAAAAAATTCGTCTCATTTTTTCTCCTTTTAAATGGTGCCTAATTGTATATTTATTAAACTTAATTTTCGTTTTTTATATTGTCTTTTAAAGCAGAATAAAATTTCGGGCGGCGCAAACCGCCCGAAACGTAGCCCAAGATACCGTCCTAAGCCTTACTGCTCGTAAAAGCCGCTCGGTTTGGAGATCGTGTCGATGTAGATGTTTTTTGTCTGGGTGTAGTGATCCAGGATCATCTTGTGCGTTTCGCGACCGATGCCCGATTCTTTGTAGCCGCCAAACGGCGCGCCGGCGTGGATCTGGTTGTAGGTATTGACCCACACGCGACCCGTCTCAAGCAGACGTGCGACCGTGAGCGCCTTTGCGATGTCGCGCGTAAATACGGCGCCGCCTAGTCCGTAGAGGCTGTCGTTTGCCATACGGACGAGCTCGTCTTGATCTTTAAATTTAATCACGACGCCCACAGGACCGAATATCTCCTCCTGTGCCACGCGCATGTCGTTGCGTACGTCCACGAGCAGCGTAGGCTCGATGAAAGCCTCTCCCGCGCTATGTCGCTTGCCGCCCACGGCGATCTTAGCGCCCTCCTCTACGCCGATTTTTACGTACTCTAAAATTTTATCGGCTTGCTTTTTGTTGATCTGGCATCCCATCTGGGTGTTCGGATCGAGCGGATCGCCCACCTTGATGCGCTTAAATTTCTCCACGAGCGCCGGTACGAATTTATCGTAGATGCCCTCCTGCACGAAGATCCTACTTCCCGCGCAGCAGACCTGGCCTTGGTTGAAAAGAATTCCCAGCTGCACGCCGTCGATCGCAACGTCGAAGTCGCAATCATCAAAGATGATATTTGCGCTCTTGCCGCCGAGCTCAAGCGTAGCAGGGATGATCTTTTGCGCCGCGGCTAACGCGATGCCTCTGCCGACTTCGGTCGAGCCCGTGAATGCGAGCTTATCGAGCCCTTTGTGTGTGCGGACGAACTCGCCTGCTTTGCTTCCCTTGCCGGTTACGACGTTGATGACGCCTTTTGGAAGCAGCGGCGCGATTAGGCGGATGAACTCCAAAATGCTAAGGCTGGTCTCGGAGCTTGGCTTAAATACGCACGTATCGCCCGCGGCAAGTAACGGAGCGAGCTTCCACGCGCCCATCAAAAACGGGAAATTCCACGGCACGATCTGTCCTACTACGCCGATCGGCTCGCGCAAGACGACGGATAGATAGCGCTCTTTTAACATATTGGCGCTGCCCTCCTCGCCCAAAATCACGCCCGCAAAATAGCGGAAATGCTCGATCGACCACGCTACGTCGACCGCGCGCGTCTCGCGGATCGGCTTGCCGTTGTCGATAGTCTCTACGGTCGCGATGAACTCGGCGTTTTGCTCTAGGACGTCGGCGATCTTATTTAGCAGCGTACTGCGCTCATAAACGCTAGTGCGGCGGAAGCTCTCAAACGCCTTACGGGCCGCGGCGACCGCTCTATCGACGTCCGCCTTGCTAGCATCTGCGATCTTTGAAATTTTCTCGCCGGTAGCGGGATTAAAAACGTCTAGGCTCGCGCCGCCTTCGGCACCCACAAACTCGCCGTCGATGAAAAGCTTATAGCTTGGTTGGATTGTAGCCATGCTTACTCCTTTGTGAAATATGACATTCGCTATTATATATCCGCGGCGGTTAATGCGGCATAAATTTCGGAGCGAAAATCGGTTAAAATTTCGCGGTGTGTAAATTTGAGAAGTACCGCGGCGTGCGCGAAATTTTAAAATTTGATCTGCGTGCGCGATACGTGGGCTTTGAGGCAGCTTTGAAGCGGCGTAAAATTTATGTCCTCGCGAGCGGCGAAATTTCAAAAGGTAACGTTTATGAAACGAGAGCGGAAATTTGGATACGATAAAATTTCAGAATTCGGCTTTGCTAAATTTTAAAATTCGGTTGCTTTGAAATTTTAAAATTTGGCTCCGCCGGAATTTTAAATTCGGCTTCGTTAAACTTTTAAAATTTTACGGGATTAAATTTCTAAAGCATTTTTTGAGATGGAATTTCTACAACTATCTTTCGCGCAAACTTTGCAAGCCACTAACGCTCGCCTGTAAAGCTCGCTTGGACACTGGGACATCCGAGCAAGACGAAAGTGCGGCGCCGAAAGACGGCATTACAATTAACCTCAGGCGTTTCGTAAAAGCATATACAGGCAGCGTAACCCGCCCTACTCGCAGCCCTCGGGCGCAGCGGGCGTAACCGCTCTAGCGCGCAGCCTAAGCTCGTGTGCACAGCTTCGGACGCAGAAGTACACCACTCTAGCGCGCAGTCGGATGCGGGGGGCAACTGTTCGCCGCTGCTCGTGCACAACTCAGACTCAGAAGCGAATCGCCCGCGCCGCAATTTAAACGCAGTAAGCCAACCGCTCGCACCGCAGCTCGCGGCTCGTTTGAGCACATGGGAGGACAACCGCTCTGCGTGTATCAGGTTTATTCAAACTAAAAAATCGAACCGGGCGCACGAAATCTCCGTCCCCGCAAAAGCTGTACTCGGGCTTTTCTAGCCGAGAGATCAAACCGCTTAAAATTTTAAAATTTGGGCTCGAAAAAGGTATCTTCGTGGATGTTGGCGAAAGCGGCTTGCAGACTGATAAAAAACCTCGGATGGGCCTTTTCGTACTGCGCTAAAAGCTCCTTCGTAGCGGCGCGCGCAGTGGGCTCCTTGCCGCCGTATTGCCTCGCGGGACAAACCTCCTCCTCGCGCATGATCGGAAGCTCGTTATCTCTAGCACAGGCGGCGATTTGGCGCTCGCGCGTGAGAATGAACGGGCGGATGATCACAAGCCCATTTTCGGCGACGTAGCGCGGAGCGAGGGTGCGCAGCGCGCCATTGAAGGTGAAATTCATAAAAAAGCTCTCCGCGGCGTCGTCGAGGTGGTGGGCGATGGCGATCTTATTAAAGCCGTGTTCGAGCGCGTAGGAGTAGATGTATCCGCGCCTCATACGCGAGCAAAAGCTGCAAAACGTGGTGTTCGCGCGGATTTTTTCTTTGCCGAATTCAAAAATTTTAGTATCGATTATCTCGTAGGGGATCTCGTGCTCTTTAAAATGGGCGCTTATCTTGCGCAGGTCCTCGCCGATACCGTAGGTAACGGTAACGGCTCGAAACTCCCAATCTAGCGGGCTTACGCTTTGGAAGTGCTTCAGCACGTGCGCCAAGCTCATGCTGTCTTTGCCGCCGCTAAGAGCTAGTAAAATTTTATCGCCGTGCTCGAACATCTTGTATTTGGCGTTGGTTTGTCCTACTCGGCGAAGTAGTTTTTTGGAGAGGTTTATCATAACCTTTCGATCATTTTTAGGACGAAATTTGCGCTCGTTTGCGCGCTTTTTACCATAAACTCGTCAAAGTCGAACTCGGCTTTGTGTCCCGCCTCGTCGCTTATCGCGCGCAGTATGCAAAACGGCACGCCCAGCGCGTCGCACACCTGCGCTACGCTCGCTCCCTCCATCTCGACCGCGCTCGCGTCAAACGTCCGTTCGATCCAGCTCTTGCGCTCCTCACCGCTTACGAACTGATCGCCGCTAGCGATAACGCCCGATTTTAGCGTGATGCCTAGCTGCTCGGCGACGCTTTGCGCGATAGAGTTTAGCTTCGCGTCAGTTTGAACCGAAATTTTACTTCCCGGCACGAATCCGTGCGGATGCCCAAACGCCGTGATATCAAGATCGTGCTGCACGAGCGCGGTGGCGTATAAAATTTCGCCGATCTTAATGCCGCGCTTCAAAGCTCCCGCAACGCCCGTAAAAATGAGCGCGCGCGCGCCAAATCTTTCGATCATAACCGTAGCGGTCAGGGCGGAATTTACCTTGCCGATCTTCGAATACGCGATCACGAGATCGTGGCCGTTAAGCTTAGCGGCGTAGAATTTATTATTCGCATGCTCCACAGCCTCCACGCTCACGCCCCGCTCGCGCAGCGCGGACAGCAGCGGCTCGATCTCTTCGGGCATGGCGCCTAAGATCGCAACTTTCATCCATTCTCCTTTGCAAATTTTACAAACTCGTCTATGCTCGCAAGATCCGTGATGCTGAAGGTCGGCTTTTGCGTGATCTTTTTGTTTATACCTTTTAAAACCGCCGCGCCGAACTCGACGAAGCAGTCCGTCTCGCTCTCGTAACTTTCGATACTTTGCTTGTAAAGCACTGGGCCGATAAGCTGGGCTTTCAGCAGCTCTAGCGCTTCTGATTTTGTCCTGTACACACGCGCCATGGCGTTAGCGACGACTGGAGCGAAACTCTCTTTTAGCGCGGGGCGCAAAAATTCCAAAAGCTCGTCGCTGGCGCTTTGTAGCATCGGGCAGTGGCTCGCGACGCTCATATTCAGTAGCATCGCACGCTTTGCACCCGCGGCTTTAAACTCGCCCTCGAGTGCGGCCAGATCATCTTTTTTGCCGGCGACCACGATCTGCCCGTCGCAATTATAATTCGCCGCCCATACTTGCCTGCCTGCGCTCGTCGCATCCGCGCAAATTTTCTCGACCGCCTCGTCGGCAAGAGCCAAGATCACCATCATTCCGGCGCCTTTGCCCTCGCAGGCGCTCTGCATAAGCCTGCCGCGAATATTTACTAGCTTTAGCATCTCTTTGGGCTCTATGCCTCCCGCAGCGCTTAACGCACTAAACTCGCCCAGCGAGTGTCCGAGCAAAAACTGCGGAGCGATATTAAGCTTTTCTTGATCCAGCTTTTCTTGCAGCGCCGCAAGTGCCATCATGGAATTTAATGCAATCGCAGGCTGCGTAAATTCCGAAACATCAAGCTTGTCGCCGGGCTCAAACATTAAATTTTTAAAATCGATGCCGGTAAAACTTGAAGCCTCATCCAAAAGCGCGCGCGCAGGATCAGAGCCCTCGTAAAACTCCCTGCCCATGCCTACGCTTTGGCAGCCCTGCCCCGGAAAGATAAAAGCAAATTTCATAAACAAGTCCTAATGCTCGTGGTGGTGCCCGCCGCAGCACTCGTGATCTTTCCCATGACTGTCTGCATGCCCATGGCCTCCACAACACTTATGATCCTCTGCGTGATCGTGTCCGTGTCCGCCGCAGCACTCGTGTCCCTCGTGATGGCTGTGTCCGCAGCCGCAGCTGTGCGCACCCTCCGGCTGGCCGGTAAGAATTTCGTCTGCCGTCGCTTCGCGGTTCTCGACGATTTTTACGTTAAATTCCAGCTCCTTGCCCGCGAATGGATGGTTGAAATCGATGGTAACGTCCTGCTCGCCGATAGCTTTGACGCTCACGCGGGTAGTCGCGCCATCCTCCGCCTGGCCGAAAAGCTCCATACCGACGACCAGATCGATGCCCGCAAACTGCTCTTTAGGCAGAATCTGCACGGCATCCTCTCTATACTCGCCGACCCCGTCGCTCGGGCTTATGCGAACCGTTTTGCTCTCGCCCGCTTGTAGATTTAAAATTTCATCTTCCAGTTTTTGGATGATTTGATCCTTGCCGCTAAGAAAGGCGATCGGGTCGGAGTTTAAATTTGACTCTAAAATTTTGCCGGTTTTGCCGTCTTTTAGTTCGTAATGCATCTTTGTAACTCGGTTGTTAGCCATAGTTTTCTCCTGTTTAGAATTTTATTTTTGATTTTGTATTTAAATTTAGGTTATCTAGCGGGCGCGGCTTTAGCTTCTTTGGAATCGGGATATGAAGCCTTTAGCGCTTTGTAGAATTTATCTGCGCTGCCTTTATCGCCGATCTTATCGAAGCTGATCGCGGTGTGATAGAGTAGCTTTGGGGTGTAGTCTTGGCTCTCGTTGTGCGAGATGCTCTTTTTGTAATAGTTTATTGCTTCTGCGTATGAGCCGGAGAAATATGAAATTTCGCCCAGCATATAGTTTGCCTTAGCGGGCTTATAATTTTTAGATACTAAATAACTGTAGCGCTCTTTTGCGCCTGAATAGTCTTTTTTGGCATATAAAGCGTCGGCCTCTTTTAATACCGAAGCTTGATCTTTTGATTTAAAATCGGAATCTGTTTTTGTACTAGCGGAGGTTGAAACAGCACCTGCGTCTAATTCAGCGTTTTTTTTTACGCTGCCGCCGCTACCTAATTTTTTATTAATTTCAGCAATTTGGGCTTTTATAGTAGCGATGTCTCGTTTCATCTGATCTAGCTCGCTGTTACCTTGGCTCTTGCCCGTAGCGCGAATTTCTAGATCCGCTACCCTGTTTTCCAGGTTCGAAATTTTAGAATTTGTTCCTTCAAGGACACTTCGCAAACCTTCGACACTCTCGCGTGTATTATCTACACTAGTTTGCATCTCGCTTATACGTTTGCGGTTATCGCGTAATACTTGTTCGTTTTCGGTTAGCCCGTAAGAGCTGCCCGAATCAATATTGCCAGCATCAAATGCGGAAGTTTCTGCATTTAAAAAAGTGGCGACTCCCAAAAGAGCCGCCACCGTGAAATTTTTAAATTTCAAATTAGAATCCAACTTTGAATTCGTCGCGTCTGTTTTGAGCGTCGCACTCTTTAGAATGCTCTGTGCAAGCCATATTGCTCTCGCCGTAGCTTACTACGGAAATTCTGCTCTCATTTACGCCTTGAGCAACCAATGCGTCTTTAGCTGCAGTAGCTCTCTTTAGACCAAGAGCATAGTTGTATTCATCAGAACCCCACTCATCGCAGTTACCCTCAACTTTAACAGTTAGAGACTCTGCGCCTGCTTGATTGAATAGAGCTGCGTTATTATTGATTGTGCCTTGCTGATCGGCTCTAATATTAAATTTATCAAAGTCGAAATAAACAGTGCCAACTTCACTTTGGATCTGAGATGCCAAAGCAGCTAGTCTATCTGCATCACTTGTGCTTGTAGTATCGGCCTCTGGGGTCTTTTTAGAACAACCGCTCAATAATAGAGCAGCAACTGCTATCGAAGATAAAACTAAATGTTTCATTTTCTATCCTTTCAAAAAAAATTGAAGTCATTATATCACGAGATTTTTTAATATTTTACCAATCAACCGATTGAATTTTACCCACTCTTAACGGAAATTGGAAACTTTTATTCTCGTTAACTCTGATAATACCTACCGAGCTTCCGCCGCCGTCTTGCTTGATAAACATAATGCTGCCGCCATCGCTAGAAAATCTAGGAAACATATTTTTGCCACTAGCCGTTAACTGGCGAATCATATCGGTTTGAGTAGAGATTAAATATATATTAAATCCGCCCCCGCCGTCGCGACTAGAGTAAGTAACGTAATTGCCATTTGTGCTAATGGAGTTGTTATTTTTGCCGTGATAGACGAGCTGCTGAACGTTACCGCCGTTTATGCTAGTGGCAAATACGTTTGGATAACCTAAACGATCGCTCACAAAAGCCACGCGCGAATCGCCGTCGATAAAATTTCCATTTACATCAATGCCAGCGTAATCGGTAATTTGCTTGGCGCTGCCCGAGGCTATATCATATAAATAAATATCGGGTTGATCTTTAGGCGCATTGGTGATTAAAAGCTTTCTGCCGTCAGCGCTTACATCTGAAGCTATCGTCATGCCATGACCGGTAAAAATTTTACTCTTGCTGCCGTTGGATAGATTAAATTTATAGATAGCGGGCGTATTTTTATTGACGTAATAGGTATAATAAAATTCGTTCTGCGCTGCGCTTGCCCATTTAGGGAAGATATTTAATCCGCCGCGAAGCACAACCTGCTGGTAAGTAAGCGTATAATCCGCTACCATAATCTCACTCTCGCGCGTCGAAGTGTAGCGAGAGAGCAAAATCATCTCCTTCATCCAATCGACATTTGAATAGCCTAACTGCTTGACGATCTCAGATACCGCCATATGGGCTAAAAACGGATATTTCTCGGCATTTGATAGCGTAAAGCTCTTCTCGTACATCACCCTGCCGCTGTTTGCCTCAAGCACTTTGGCTTTTAGGCTCATCGGCGAGCTTTTATCACTTACCGCGTAACGCACGATAAGAGCGGCACCGCTAGAGCCTAGATTATCGGAAGCGCCCGCATCATAGCTGCTTTGTAGATACTCGTCGCTGACTTCAAAAGTCGCGCCAACCTTTAGATCGCCCACCATAAGTTTAAAGAATTTGTTGCCAAATTCTGAATTTGCAAGGTTCGATGCATCTTGAACGACGATCTTAGGGAGATTTACCCCTTCGTTTACGATAGACATAGTCGCATCTGCCGCGAAAATGCTACTACAAAATGCAAGAATCAAAAGTAGTTTCTTCATCTTTTCTCCTTAAATTTAATTTGCTACGTCGGATAATACCATTTCAAATGTGTGAGATTTATTATCCGGTGATTTTGGAAAGCTTCGCTTAGGAAGCTCATCTAAAAATTTCCTTAGCTTTTGGTTGAATTCTGTACTACGCCCAAGCTCTAAAATTTGATAATTTAAAACTCGTCCATTGTTGCTAAATTCTATACGGACTCTAGCCTCATCGGAAATGTCCACTTGATACTCTGTCCATAGAGCTTGCAATTTCGACGCCATCTGCGAAAAATAAGCATCTAGCTCCTTTGAAATTTGAATTTTACCAGATTTTTGCGAAACGGAATTTCTTTCATAAGTAAAATTCTGTTCCGAATCCGTCGCAAAAAGCATACAGCAAAACGCAAAAATACAAAAAAGTTTCTTCACTTTTTTTCCTTACAAATTCTAATTTGTCTTCATTACGTCGGACATCCTAGTATCAATCTCATGCGACGCTCCGTCGGGAGACTTCGGGAAAGTCTGAGTCGATAGATTATCCAAAAAATCTCGCAACTTCTGGTTAAATTCAGTCTCTCGCCCCAACTCTATAATAGTATAATCCGCCACTCGCCCATCTGCGCTAAAGACTATTTTAATCCTTGCGTCGTCCTTCGCGGTCGCAACATATCTGCTCCATAGAACTTGAAGCTTCTTCTCGATAGCGCCGTAATAAGCGTTGTACTCGCCCGTCCTTTGAGTTCTGCCGCCAAGCTTTTCGGATTTAACGACGGCATTTTTAGACGCCGCTTTGTCCTTGGCGCTAGAAGTGGCGGTTTCTTTATCGGACTTTTTGTTACTCTGAACGGCGTCGCTAGCTTTAGCGCTCTCCTCAAGCTTCTTATTGTCCTTAGTCGTATCCGAAAAAAGATCGCTCAAGCTCGGTTTTTCCTCTTTTTTTGGCTCCGGCTTAGTTTCCTCTTTTTTCTCTACTACTTTTTCGGAAGGTTTATCTTCCAACTTAGGCTCAGGCTTGGGCTCCTCTTTTTTAGGCTCAGCTTTAGGCTCGTCCTTTTTAGGTTCCGGCTTCGGCTCTTCCTTCGGCTTTTCGGGCTCTTTCGGCTTTGCCTGCACCGGAGGTGACGGAACTACTTGCGCCGTAGTCTTAATTTTATCCTCCGGCACGTCCTTAATATTCTTATTTTCAAACTCGCCTTGCTTTGTTTCTTTAGCGATTTCAGGCGCGGACGGAAGTTTATCATCTATTTCGAAATCAAAAGTAACATCCATATAATCGTTGGGATTGTCAGTATATTTTTTAAATTTTTCCTGCGGCTTTGAAATTTGATATAAAAGAACAAAAATCACCAGCAGATAGGCAAAAAGGGCGATTAAAAACGATTTAAAATTATCGTATTTAACCCCCGTAAAATTTGAATAATTAGCCATTTGTTTGAAGCGCGACTTTTGTAAAACCCGCCTGCTTTAGGCTCTTTAAAACAAACATTACATCGTCGTAAACGAGTCTCTTATCGGCTTGGATATAGACGGGTTTTTCCAAGCTATACTTGCCGGTGCCTTTAAGCAGCACGAGATTATCTGAGAATTCAGCTAGGCTCATCGAGCTTTTGTCGATATAAACCTTGCGATCTTCGCCGATACGCACAAGCAAGAATTCCGCGGTATTTTCCGAAACCTGTGCTTTTGAGCCACTAGGCAGTTCGATCTTTTCATCGTAGATAATCGCCGTTTGCGCGACCATTAAAATCGCTAGCAAAACAAGCATAATATCGACGAGCGGAGTGATATTTAACTCTGGATTTTCGTCGAAATTATACATTAAATAGCTTTTCCAGTGTTTGCTTTAAATAGCAAAATATCCGCTGTACGATTTATAATGCTCATAACTTCGTATGCTTTGCGTTTTATAAGTAAGCTAAAGGTGTATGCGGGGATCGCTACAAAAATCCCACATCCTGTGGCAACCAGCGCCTCGCTGATCGCAGGAGCGATGGTGTCGATGCCGGAATTTCCGCCGCCGAGCTTGGAAAATGTGTGAAGTATACTAACGACTGTACCAAATAGCCCGATAAACGGCGAAGTGGAGGCGACGATAGATAGCCAAGTAAGTCCGCTAGTGGAGTCGCGTTCGGCTTTACCTTTATAAATTTCCAAGGCTTCTTTTGAAATTTTATCGGTATTTACTTTTTGAAAAATAGAGCCCGAAAGCGAAATCCTACCACCCATCAGCAAGGATTCGAGTGCCTTTGCTTCGCGGTGTTGCCACGCACTAAGCCCTACAAATCTGGAGATCAAAATCGTAAAAGTGACGATAAAATAAATGGATAACCAAGAAAGCACAAATATCGTAATAAACGTGCTTCTCGTAAAATAACTTAAAATTAGATCTAGCATATTTAACTTTGCCTTGCGAATTCGTCGACTCTAGCCATGATTGCTGCGGAATTTGCCGCATCGGAGCTAATGGACGCAAGCATATCTTTAGCGCGCTGCAAAGACTTCGCTACGGCGCTTTCGCTATCACCTCCGATAGCTACGGCTTGAGTGGCTAGAATAGTAGTTTTTTCTTCTGTAACTTCCAAAAATCCGTCATTTACCAAAACAAGCTGCTTTTTGCCGTCTTTATCTACGATCTCAACGACTCCGCCTTCGCTTTTATCTTTAAGCCCCGTTAGCAAGCTCGCATGCCCTGGCAAAATACCCATTTCGCCAGTAATGCCGGGAAGCTGGACGGATTTGACTTCGCCCGAAAAGACCATCCCTTCGGGCGTAACGATATCTAAAAGCAAAAATTCTTTCATCTTAAAATTCCTATGCTTTCATCTTTTCAGCTTTTGCTACTACCTCGTCGATATTTCCTACCATGTAAAAGGCATTTTCCGGCAGATCGTCGTATTTGCCCTCTAAAATTCCCTTAAATCCGGCGATAGTTTCCTCTAGTGAGATATATTTGCCCGGGCTTCCGGTAAATACCTCGGCTACGAAAAAAGGCTGAGATAGGTAGCGCTCGATCTTTCTAGCGCGCTCGACTACGAGTTTATCCTCTTCGCTAAGCTCATCCATACCCAAAATCGCGATAATGTCTTGCAAATCTTTGTATTTTTGAAGCACCGCTTGGACGCCGCGAGCGACTTTATAATGCTCCTCGCCGATGATTTGCGGATCGAGCATTCTTGAGGTCGAATCAAGCGGATCGACGGCAGGATAAATTCCTTTTTCAGCAATCGCTCTGTTTAGAACGGTCGTCTCATCAAGGTGTGCGAAAACGGTCGCCGTCGCAGGGTCGGTAAGGTCGTCCGCAGGCACGTAAACGGCCTGAACGGAGGTGATGGAGCCCTTCTTGGTCGAAGTGATGCGCTCTTGTAATTTACCCATTTCGCTAGCAAGCGTAGGCTGATAGCCGACCGCTGACGGAATTCGTCCTAAAAGCGCAGACATCTCCGAACCCGACTGCGAGAAACGGAAGATATTATCGATAAACATCAAAACATCAAGCCCAAGCTCGTCGCGAAAATACTCAGCCATCGTAAGGCCGGTTAGCGCGATACGGTTTCTCGCTCCCGGCGGTTCGTTCATCTGACCGTAGGTCAAGGCGACTTTATCCAAAACGCCCGATTCTTTCATCTCGTTATAAAGGTCGTTTCCCTCTCTCGTTCGCTCGCCGACGCCCGCAAATACGGAGTAACCGCTGTGTTTGAAAGCGACGTTGTGGATCAGTTCCATGATGATGACAGTCTTACCGACGCCCGCACCGCCGAATAGTCCTACCTTACCGCCCTTTGCGTAAGGGGCTAGCAGATCGACTACCTTAATGCCAGTTTCAAAAATTTCGCTCTTCGTGCTTTGATTTTCAAAGCTAGGCGGATCTCTGTGGATCGACCAGCGGGTTTCAAATTTTTCATCCTCGCCCTCATCGATCAGATCGCCCGTGACGTTAAAAATTCTACCCAAGACCTTCTCGCCCACAGGCACCGTAATAGGCGTGCCCAAAGCGACGGCCTCAAGTCCTCGCCTCAGTCCGTCGCTCATATCCATAGCGATCGTGCGGACGCGATTGTCTCCAAGGTGCGCGGCTACCTCTAGGATCAGCCTACGATGAGCGCCTTCGACGTCAAATTTAACCTCGATAGCTTCATTAATCTTCGGCAAGTAGTCCTTGAAATCGACATCGACCACGGGACCCATTACCTGAGAAATTATTCCTTTCATCCGTTTTCCTTTCATTTCATTGATTCGACGCCGCTTATGATCTCGATAAGCTCAGTCGTGATAGAGCCTTGTCTGGCTTTGTTGTATGCTAAATTTAACTGCGATACGCGTTCTTTGGCGTTATTTGTCGCATTCTCCATAGCGTTCATTCTCGAGCAGTGCTCCGCGGCCAAAGAGTCGATCAGCGCGTAATACATGC
>CAURFS010000025.1:0-12888 GCA_963523845.1 uncultured Campylobacter sp.
GGTAGTATTATTCTTATTTCTTGTTTGTGTTGTTTTTCATCATGATCCTGTAGTGCACAAATATCACTTGTGTTAAATTTATCATTTAAATTTTGTATATATTGTTGGGTTGTTAAATTTTGTTTTTTACTGATTGTTTCTAGTGATTTTTGAGTAAATATTACGCCAAAAATTTTATCTTGAAATAAATTTTCGTCTATTTCGGAGTCTAAACCTGGTTCGTTTAAAATATCCTCAGTTAACGTAACCCTTGTTTTGTTGTGTTCATCGAAATCAAAGAAATTGGGCCTATCGCCTTTGTTTAAATCTACATTTTGCAAAGTAGCTATGGCGCTTAAAACGTTGCTCTTTCCAACATTGTTTTCGCCCAAAAGGACTATTAGCCCACCGTCTTGCGGTATTTTTAGCTCCGCAGGTGCATCTATTCCTATATTTCTATAGTTTGAGATACTGATTTTACGCATTTTTTTCTCCTTTGATATTTAGCTTAAATCCGAGCGCATTATAAAACTGTTTTAACGCTTCAAGTTTTTTATCGTCATCGTTGCTTAGCCCTTTTTTTCTAGACCTATTATTTGATGTTATTATTTTTTCACATTCGAGTAAATAACTTAAAATGGGATCGAAAATATCGACTTGAGTTAACTTTTCTATGAAATTTACCTTCACTTCGTTGTCCTTTTTTAGTAAATTTGTGATTTGTTGTTTTTTATCTTCGTTGCTTTGATTTTCTGGCATCGATATATTGTTTAATATAAACGATATGGCATCCATTTTATTAATGTCATTTTGGCATACATAGTCAAAAAATCTCAAAATTTTAGAGTCAAATTTATCTCTTTGTCCGATTTCGTATAGCTCTATAAATTTATAAGCCGTAGGGCGGGAAATTTTTAAAAGCTCCGCTAAATCCACCAATCGCAAATCTATCTCTTTTAATCGCTCTCTTAGCAGCTGTCTTTTTACCATTGTCGCCTCTTTAATTTTTTAGAATCATAGCTTATTTTATATAAAATGTCAATATATATTTTACATATTATGTAAAATATATATTATTAAAAGTTTAAAGAATTTAATAATATAATTAAATCAAGATAAGGTTAAAGCAGTTATACTAAGCTTAAAATTATCCAAGTAAATTCTACGTTATACAAAACAAGAAAACGGATATTTTGCGGCGTTTTTGTCCGTGAGCGCGGCAAGGAATAGGGCGATAAACTCCTCGAAGCTTTGCGCGATGAGTAGGGCATCCTCATAGATCGGTTCCGCGCCGAATATGATCTTGCCCGCGTCCGCACCCTGCGTGAGGATGCCCGCGAAGCAGCGCTCGCCTCTGACCGAAAATAAAAACGGCAAGCACTCGCTCCAAAACGCGCTCACGGCGGCTCTTTGCGCATCGTTAGCCGCGCATTCCAGGCTGTCTTTTTCAAAATCTCCGTAGTGAAATTCCGCCTCGTCCGCGCCTGACGACGCATAATCCTGAGCAGACACGAACCAAACGGCGTCCGCAGCGTCGCTCAAAATTTCAAAAGAGCAAACGAAGCGGTAAAAATCTTCGCTTAAATTTTTAAATCTACCGCCTAAAAATTCGCTTTGCGGCGGGCAAATTTCATCCCTGCGCCGTATCTGCCAGCCGTTTTGCGCCAGCGCGTCCATAAGTTCGTCAAAAACCATCTCGCCTCCCGTAATTTGGCGCCGATTATAGCATTTTGCTCGGCGCAGCGGTTAAATGCGGCTAAATTTATAAAATTTTGCCTGCCCGCCGCGCATAAAAAGAGAAATTTTACGCGAAATTTTATAAATTCTGCTAAAAATAAAATGACGTTTCCAAATCACCGCTAAATTTGGGCTCAGCGGAAGGCGTAAGCCGCAAATGAAAAACGGGCGTATCGCTTAAAATAGACGTATCACCGAGGGGAGTGGGCGCGCCGCTAAAATTTGTGCCTCGGTATCCGCCTAAAATTTCCAAGCGGTACCGACCGCGCTTTACGCGAAAACTCAGGCTGTTTTGCTCGCTAATGCAGCTCATATCTTTAAAATAGCCGATGCCTGCGATTTTTAGCGTGCCCGAGGAGTGAAAGACCCAGCCACGAGAGATGATTTTCGCTTCGTTTTGTGCGAATATCTCCTCGCTCGCCTCGCCCACGGTAACCGCAAAATCGTAATAATCGCTGCGGACGTCCGATATCGGCACCGCGATACCCTCTCTTGTGACCGCGCCCCCCGTGCTCAGTCTGCGTAAAATAAGCAAGAACGTCGCCGCTTGCAAGCCCGTGCTTATCCAGATAGCGCGCGAGCAGCGCGAGGACCCTTTATCACGAAGCCGCCCAGCTCGGAGAAAATTTGCCTTTTCATTCGCACCTTTCTTTAATCGCCGTGCGCGTCGTATGCATAAATTTTACCGCCCATTTGCCCTCTTTGTTTTTGTTTCGCAGCGCAGATGAAATTTTATCGCCGCGCCCGCAGCAAGGATAAAATTTCATCCCCGCGATCGCGCCGAGAATGAAATTTAAACCCCATTTTGCGCTCAAATTTACAGCCCGCGGCTTTTCCAGCCGCCACTCATACTTTGGCACTTATCTACGAGCCAGCGCCCATTCTTGCGCACGAGCAGGAAGCGGCGCGCAAAGCCGTGTTCGTCCTTGGCGTAGATGTAAATTTTATTTTTACTCTCGCATTCGGCGTCCGTTAGCTCGTACCCGCCGTAGGTGCCGCCCTCCATTATCGAAAACGAAATGCCCTTGGGGCGGAAGCCGCTGCGCCTAACGGGCGTGCAGTAGCGCGCAAAGAGCTCGTCGCATCTGCGCTGCACCTCGCCGTCGTCCGCGTCATCGATTCGCGAAGCGGCAAATTTCTCCCACTCGCTCATCGCCGTGAAAAATTCTAAAAGTGCACTCTGCGCCGCCGCAGCGTCCTGCGGATCAAGCTTCTTTTTGCTCTTTGCGGCGTCTCTTTGCGCCTGCTCAAACTCCGCAATCTGCTCCTTGCTAAACTGCCCGCCGTCTAGATAAAACTGGATTTTCGTATCTGCCGCGGCTAGCAGCCTCGCAAAGCTCACGCGTGAATTGACCAGGCGCAGCGATTTTAGCTTCGGGATTTGCACGATCGCTTTTAGCCCCTCGTCTGTGATGCTGACGTTTTCGATGCCGATGTGTTCGAGCTTGGCGTGCCCCGCAAAGTATCTAAACCCCTCGCCGCTTATCTTATCGCTATCTTGCAAAAACAGATACGCAAGCTTCGGCAGTGTGGCTAGATGCTGTAGTGCCGCGTCCGTGATAGCCGTAGCTATAAAGCTCATATTTACGAGGCTTTTTACCTCGCAGATGCGGCGCACCATCTCGTCGCTTAGTGCGACATTTTCGTAGTGATGGCCTTTGCAGTAGCGCTCACTAACCGCGTCCAAAGCCTCCTGCATCGTGATCTGCCTCATCAGCTATCCTTTAAAATTTGATTTTAAAATTTTAGTGAAATTTTACGATCTGCGCAAGGCGTTTAAATTTACGCGCGGATTTGCACACCGTCGATGTGTTTTAAAGCGCCGCGCCGACGGGCGCTAAATTTCAGCCGCCGTCCACTCGCCTAAAATTTTACCAAAATCCTCTATCATCGCGGCGAAATCATACTCAAGCTTGCTTTGCTTTTGCGCGATCTGCTTTAGCGCCGTCAAAAAATATTCGCCCATCTTTCGCTTTTGCTCCATGGGCGCTAGCTCGCTAAACTCGCGCTCGAAATGTATCAGCGCGCCCGTTTTGCCCGTATCTTTTCTAAACGGCGAATACTCAAATCTATTTCGCAGATAGTAACCGCCCGCGCGCCTCTGCTCCTCGCTCATCATTTCGTGTATCAGCTCCCAGGCGCGCTGCGAGCTTAGGCGCGGCTTATCGGGCGCGATGATGTAGTTTGTTTTGCAGCCGTGATCCGAGAAGCTAAATGCGCACGATAGCTTGATGTAGTTGATCGCGCAGCCGTAAATTTCGGGGCGCATTTTGACATTTAGCGCCGGTTGTAGATCCTCAAATAGGCTTTCTATCACGGCGCGCGAGTTTTCGTAGCAGTTGCTGATAGCGCGCGTGATGCGGACCGGATTTTTGGCTATCCAGTTGCGCTGGCTGTTTAGCTTGAGGTCACAAATGTCCTCTTTTACGGGGCGTGCGAGCGTTTTGCCCGCCGCATCCGGGCTTTCGTGAAAAAACGTATCGCCGTCTTGCATCGTAAGCCCCGTTTTGCGTTTCGACCACATAGCTTCTACAAAGCGCGGCTCGCCGTGCGCATTTAAAAAATAGGTCATCGCATAGCCGTTGTAGAATTTCCCGCGCAGCGCCTCCAAGCTCTCGCGCTCGCCCCAGCCTACGATCGCTAGGCATTCGCAAATTTTAACGGCCCTGTTCCACTCGCTAGCGTTTTTATAAAAGGCGTAGCGGTCAAATTCGCCCAGCAGCCGCTCGCGGATTAAAATTTGATCCTGGGCGCGCAGAAAAATTTCTAGTTCGGCGAGGTTTTCTATTTCGTAAATTCGCTCTAAAATTTCGTTCATTATCGACCCTTAAATTTGCGTTTACAGCGTAAAATCGCCTCCGAGTTTTACGGCTCGCTTCAGGCGCGCTTTGCTCTAAATAAACTCGCGGTCGCCGCAAGGCAGAATTAGCTTTTTTCTCGGCTGCGCTTCTCTTCGATGCCGCTTAGTCCCTGCCTGCGCGCTAGCTCGTCAAGTAGGGCGTCTGGATGGATATTGTGCGCCGCAAGTGCGAGTAGAAGGTGAAATAAAAGATCCGCTCCCTCGTAAATCACGTCGTATCGCGGCTCGCCCGCTCTGTGTTCACCAAAACCCTCGCGCGCGACGTCTGCGTAAAGCCCGCTGCGCGAGAGGTCCTTGCACGCCAGTGCGAATTCGCACGCCTCTTCGGCGATCTTTTTAAGATAGGCGTTTTCGCCCTTCGCGTAGAGCGAGGCGACGTAGGAGAGCGCGGGCTCGCCGTTTAGCTTGCGATCCAAGCAAACATGATAAATTTCGTCCAAAATGCCGTACGGGCTTTTTTCCGTAGAGTTTTTTAGTGCATAATTTTGCGAGGCGGCGTCTAAACTTTGCTCGCTGCGTTCTGCGGCGGAATTTGTTAGAGTGGAATTTGCCGCTGTGAAATTTTGCATTGCGGAATTTTCCGTGCTGCAAGCACTCGAGCTCTCCACATTTTCACCACATTTTTGCAGCGAAATCTCTTTAAAAAAACAGCTTCTCGCGCCCGTGTGGCAGGCGGATCCGCCGCATTGTTCGACTTTAAGTAGCAGCGCGTCGTTATCGCAGTCTAAAAACGCCTCTCGCACGAGCTGAACGTGTCCGCTGCTCTCGCCCTTTTTCCAGATGCGCCCCTTGCTGCGCGAGAAGTAGTGCGCGTAGCCGGTACGCAGCGTTAAATTTAATGCCTCTTCGTTCATATACGCGAGCATCAAAACCGCGCCGTCACCCGCGTCCTGCGCGATCACGGGGAGTAGTCCGCCCAGTTTTTGCCAATCTACCTTCATCTTTGATCCTTAGCTTGCGAAGTCGCGTACGCCTTAAATTTAGCCGCCGCATACGGAATTTTAGTTATAAAATTTACGAAGCGGCGCGCCTCGTAAATTTAAAGGATAAGCCTAGCGGCTAAATTTTAAGCGACCGCTGGGTTTAAGCTGCGACGGGCGCAAGTTTCGTTTATCACAAGCTTTCACGCTTACCGCTAAGCTTAACTCGCAAAATCGCAAGTTAAGCTTATGTGCTAGGAGCGACTTGCTATTAAATTTAGTTCGCGAAATCGGGGCGCATAACCGCCTGAAATTTTAATTTTCCCGCTCGATGGCGCTTTGCTTTGCCTTGTCTTTCGTATCGACCCAGATATTAGGCACCGCGCCGCCCGGCGTTAGGAAAATTTTCGCGTCGCCGTTTTCGCGCAACGCCTCGTTAAATTTAGCCTGCGTCTCGATCTGCTTAAGGCTTAAAAGATTTGCATCCAAGCTCTTTGCGATCTCTTTGTTGGCGTAGGCTTGCGCGTCGGCTTCGATCTTGGCGGCATCGGCGCGACCTTGAGCTTCGATTTTAACGGCGTCTGCGTTACCTTTGGCAAGAGCAGCCTTTTTAAGTGCCTCTTGATTTGCGCGCTCGACCTCGTATTTGGTGCGCTCAGCCTCCTGTTTGGCGATCTGCACGCTCTCGATCTGCTCCTTTACCTTCGCCGGCAGGATGATCTCGCGAAGCTGCACGGCTAGCAGATCTACGGGCGAATTCGGCAGTGCTTCGATATTTTTGCGGATGCCGTCGTCGATCGATTTGGCGATCTCGTCGCGTTTGGTAGGCAGCTCCTCGGCGGCATAGTTGCCGATGACGCTACGCACGACGTCCTTTACGCGCGGATCGATGATCTTATCCTCCCACAAAAAGCCCCACTCGGCGATCGTGTTGGGCGCCGTGGCTTCATTGAGCCTGTATTGCACGGTGATGTCGATGCTGACGG
Source organism: uncultured Campylobacter sp. (assembly GCA_963523845.1). Taxonomy (GTDB): domain Bacteria; phylum Campylobacterota; class Campylobacteria; order Campylobacterales; family Campylobacteraceae; genus Campylobacter_B. Next base: position 6,483 of record CAURFS010000025.1, read on the forward strand.
GCAAATTTCGCGAGTCTAGCACCGAAAGCGAGTTTTTGCTGATGATACCGCCCGCGGTACCGCTTTTAGTGGCGATACCTGCGCTCATATCTTCGCTGCTGGTGTAGTTGATGATACGCGTGCGAGTATCTACGACGAATACGTCCTGTATGAACGGCACGAAAAAGTGAAGTCCCGCGCCAAGAGGAGTCGGATCGTATTTGCCTAAATTTGACTTGATCCCCACTTCGCCCGATTGGATCGTGACGAAGGGCTTGGCGATCACGAGCAGCGCGATTATCGCGATTATCGCGTAAATCACGCCGCTAAACTTACCCATTCCTCCAAAATTAGGAATTTTAAAATTTAAATTCCCGCCTTTTTTGTCGCCATTTTTCTTATTAAAATAATCATTCAAATCCGCTGGCATGCGCTTCCTTATTTTACGTATGTGAGCCAGTGCTCAAATTTTGGGTCTTTGCCCGTGACGACGGCGAAATACGCCTTTTGCAAGCGGCTAGTGACCTCGCCCATTTCGCCCTTGCCGATGATCCTACCGTCGATGTTGCTAATCGGCGTGACCTCCGCGGCGGTGCCGGTGAAAAACGCCTCATCCGCGGCATAGAGCTGATCGCGAGCGATGCGCTCTCTGCGGACTTCGTAGCCCAGGCTGCGCGCGATTTCGATGACCGAGTTTTGAGTGATGCTCTCTAAGCTGGTATCGTTCGGCGGAGTGATGATGAGCCCATCTTTTACGATAAATAGGCACTCGCCCGGCCCCTCTGCGACGAAGCCCTGCGGATCTAGCAGTATCGCCTCATCGTATCCCGCATCGACCGCTTCGAAATTTGCCATCTGCGAGTTAAAATAATTCGCGCTAGCTTTAGCTTTTGCCATCATAGAAAATTGCGCCGGCTTTATCCACGATGAAATTTTGGCTTTAATGCCCTTGCGTAGCGCCTCTTCGCCCATATACGCGCCCCACTGCCACGCTGCGACGACGACATTTACAGAGCAGTCCTTGGACGAAACGCCCATCGAGCCGTAGCCGAAGTACGCTAGCGGGCGGATATAGACGGTCTGATCGAAGCGGTTTTTCGCGACGACGTCGATCTGGGCCTGACGAAGTTGCTCGAAGCTAAACGGAAGCTTGATTAGACAGAGCTTTGCCGAAATTTCAAGACGGGCAGTGTGCTCGTCCAAGCGGAAAATCGCGTAGCCTTTGTCGGTTTTATAGGCGCGCACGCCCTCAAACACGGCGTTTCCGTAGTGCAAAGAGTGCGTCAAAACGTGAGTAGTGGCCTCCGCCCATGGGATTAGCTTGCCGTCTTTCCAGATGAGCTCGGCCTCTTGAATTTGTGCCATTTTTTGATCCTTTTGTTTAAAATTTAATCTGCGATTTTAGCTAAAACAATATTAATTTCTAAGAAATTTAAAAGCAGTTGAAATTTGGTGCTATTTTAAGACGCACAACGAGTCGTGAGTTCAAATTTATCTTACAACTCGGTGCAGATGGCATTAAAATTCTACGAACGAAAGCCCGATGCCGATCTTATTGACGCTGCGTTTATAATCCGCGAGGCTTTCGCCGTAGCCATTGAAGTAGCGCAGATAGCCGTAAAATCCGCTATTAAAGATCGGGAAGCTGTAGTTTAGCTCGATCGCGCCGCGGTTACTGCCGTCAAAATGCAGGTTGTTACGCCACAGAGCGCTAAGTCGCTGCTTGCCGAAGGTGTATGACGCGCGCAGATCGCCGTAGCCCATATAATCCGCGATGTCCTCGTTAGTGCGGTCCAGCCAAAACGCATACCAGGCTCTGGGCGTGATTGAAAATCCGTCCGCGCTCCACGTGCTTTGCGCGTAGAGCCTATTCCATGAGCGCGATTCCTCGCCGCCCTTGCCGTTTGACTCGTGCATGGCGCCTAATTTTAACTCGTCCGCAAACGGCACCGGCGCGCTAACGTATAGCTCGGGGCGATAGTTGCTTTCGCGAAAGGGGGCGCTATCCTGCGTGATCTGCCACCAGGAATTTTGCGCGTAAGCGAATGAAATTTTCTCTCCAAGTCCCAGCTCGTCGTAGGCAATCGGGCGCTCGAAGCTAAACTCAAAATGCAGCTCATCCGCCTTGCGATCGGGTTTTTTGCTAAAATCGTGAGTAAAGAGCATATAGATCGGCTCATAGTATTTAAGCCCTAAAAATCCAAAATTTCGACCATTTTGATCGCCTTGCGGCGCGGAATTTTGCGCTAGAAAATTCCGTTCGTCCTGCATCGCAGAACTCGATGTCGTGGAATTCTGAGATAGCGAGGCAGAATTCGATGATGCTAAAGAATTTTGCGGTTTGGCGGAGTGTAAAACGGCGCTATCATCGTGCGCAGCGCGGTTTTCTGCGGACGAGGTAGAATTTTCTGCGACTTTTCGGCGCGGTTTATCGCCTTTATCCGCTAGACTTGCCGCGGCAATCTTTTTGTAATAGATCATCGCGTTTTTGTAATCGCCTTTGGCCTCATATTCGCCGGCCTTTGCGTATAGTTCGGAGAGATCTTGCGCGGCTAGGCTCATGGCGCAAAACGCGAGCGCTAAAGCTTTAAATTTCATCTACGCCCTTTAAATCGTTTTGATAATTTATATTTAAAAACTGCTCTTTGTTTTTGAAATTTAGCACTTTGGAATTTGCAGATCCGATGAGCGCGCCGATCTTATGCTCTCCTGCGCAGTAGAGCTCAAGCGCGTGCGGAGCGAGAGCTGCGTCAAAAAATCCGCACAGGCTATGTCTATGCGCTTCGTCGCCCGCTACGCAAATTTGCCCCTTTTGCTCGCTAAGAGCGTGAATGGCGGAAATTTCTACAAAGGGCATGTCGGCGGGGATGATAAAAATGCGCTCGCCGCTAAAGGGCTTTAGCGCCGAATACAGCGCGCCCATCGGCGAAAATTCCTCAAATTCGTCGTAAATCATAGGAAGCGGCGGACTAAATTTAGAGCTTTTGGCGCAGGCGAAAACCCGCTCAAACTCGCGGCTTAAGCGCGAAAAAAGAAAATGCGTCATGCTGGGATACCCGCGGAATGGAAACAGCGTTTTGTCGCTGCCGAAACGCGAGCTTTTGCCACCGCAGAGAATGACGCAGGTTTTCATAGAAATTTCACCGGCTTTCATCGATCTTTATCGCGGCGAAATTTTAAATTTGAAAGTAAAATTTGAAAGAAGCGCGGGCATATCAGTCTTTTTGCATATATTTGGCTTTGCCAAGGGCGTTGTTTGCGATGAACTGATAAAGGCTCGGCGCTTGAAGCTTGGCTAGTTCTGGATATTTGACTTTAAGCGTCTTCCAGATGTCATATACGCGCATACCGCTTGCGTAAAGCTTCATAATCTCGCTAAAATACGGATCGTAAAGGCTCGGCTTTTTATACAGCGAGAGTTTGCGGTCGGTATCAAGCACGGCGTTTGCCTCGATAAAAGCGGCGAGATCGCGCTCACTTACTTTGGCAAAATCCTTTTCGTATTGAGATTTCATATGCCTTAAAATTTCCTTATTGCTAACGCCTTGGAAGTGCATTTTCTTAATCTCGAATCGATACGCGTATAAGAAATCCTCGCTTTTTTTGGCGGTTGCGCGAAGCCTTGTTTTTTCATCTTTGAACGTCACGGAGATAAAGTGCGTAAGCCCTGCGGCGGTGACGGCGCTTTTAAACGCTTCGTCCTCCTCGCCGATCTTTTTTAAGATCGCCTTGACGGTGTAGCCTTGGGCGATGAGGTTTGAAATTTTATCTTTATAAGGTTTGTAGTCGAATCGCACGCGCCTAAAGCCCGTCTCGACACTGATTTTTTTATAGATCCTCGCATGCTCTCTAGATGTAAAATACCTCGATTTCAGCCCTTTGCGGAGTTGTTCGGCAACCGCGGTAAAATCGTCATAATCGGCGATAGACGCGATTAATTCCTTTTCATTTACGACCCTGCCGTTAACGACCACAATGGTAATAACCTTCATATTTTCTCCTTTGATTGGGAACAATTCTAACTTAAAACTATAAACTCAAATTTAATTATTTATTATCAAGGATTGCGGAGGATTTGCGTTTGCAAGGCAGAATTTTACGCACTAAAATTTAGCATTTTGATTGATTTTTATATCTTTTTGTGCTTCTTCTCACGCTGCTTTTTTATACTTTTTTGTGTAGAGATGAAGCGAGTTTGCAGAGATAAATTTTACTCGCAAATCCTAGCTAAATTGCCGGCGCAAGTTAGCTTTTTTTAAACGAAAAAAGCTTTTTGATCTTTGTAAGTCCTAATTTCATACCGCTATATTTCATCATCTTGGCCATATTTACCCACATTTCACGCTCGTAGCACGGATGCGGGCAGTGGTGACAGCGTGGCTTTTCGGTATGCGGGCAGGCGCGCAGGCGCGCATAGGCGTAACGCAGCATCCGCTCGCAGTCGCTACAGAGATGAAAGTGCGTCTGCACTAGCCCCTTATCGTCTTTGTAGTCATGAAGTACGGCACCATCTCTTTTAGGCGCATCCACATGCTTGCCATCGCAGTAAATTTGGATAAATTTCGTCACCGTGTTTACTTCGTAAATAAATTTTTCGCTAGTCATATTTGATCCTTTGGGCGGATTTTATCTAAAAGAGACAAAAATACTCTTGAGCGCGCTCAAGCTAAAATTTATAGAATTTTAAAATTCCGCGGAATTTCGCTTTATCTCTCGACCTTGTTGCTTAATAGAGTCGCAATGAAGCGCGTTTTGTCGTTTGAAGCAAGCGCGATTTGCAAGCTCATCGTAAGCGGCACAGCCAAAAATAGCCCGCCGATACCAAGCACGAAGCCCCACAATAGTAGCCCTGCAAGCACACTGATCGTTGAAAGCCCGAGCCCTTGCCCTAAAAATCGTGGCTCGATGATATTTCCGATCGCTACGTTTACGACCAAATAGATTGCGATAGTCCAGATGCTGGAACTTATATCCATCGTAGCTAATGTCACGAAAAGCGTCGGAAAGACCGCTACGATCGAGCCAATGGTGGGGATGAAATTTAGCACGAAAGCCAAAATCCCCCACAGAGCGGCGTACGGAACTCCGAGTGCCCATAGCCCAAGCCCGATCAGCGCGCCCGTGCAGGCCGAGGCGATGGTTTTAATGAGGAGATATTTTTTGAGGCTGGAGGCAAATTTCTTCACGAAAGTGTGCGTAGCACGGCTACTTTGCGAAAAATAGCGGATTTTTTCGTCGATCACAGAGCTTTCAAAGACCATAAATGAAACCATTATAAAGATGAAAAATCCCGTCGAGACTATAGAGCCTGTTTTGCGCAGTAGTGCAGATAGCTGCGCGGCGGCTTCGCTCGGATCAATGCCTAGGCTTGCGGCGTTAAGCTCTATGCCGAAGCGAGAGAGCTTCGCACTCACGCCTCCTAGCACCTCTTCAAATTTTGCTTGAGGCTCGGGCAGGCGCGCTGAAAATTCCTTGATCGCATCGAAGATGACCGCACCGAAAAACACTATAATCGCCACGAAAGCGAAAGTGATGATGAGGAAGCTAAAAACACGCCCGACGCGGATCTTTTGGACATAAAGCACCAGCGGCGAGACGAGCACCGTGATGAAAATAGCTAGCAAAAATGGCACGACGATAGCCTGCGCGGCTTTAAGACCAGCCAGGATGATTACGACGCAGGCAACCGACATCAAGGACATTTGAAGCTTCAAGGATTCTCCTAAATTTAACATTTTCGCAGAGCTTTTACGCGAAATTTTGATGAAAGGATTTTAACTAAAATTCTATAAATTTATGACTAAAATTTTATATATCATTTCTTATCCCATAAATTCAGTTCACTTTGAATTTCTGTCTTTATATAATAAGAATTTTCTGTAATACCTGCAAATTTTGCCAATATTTTTGTCTCATCGGAGGAGTTTAAATGTACTGGAAATGATTTTACTCCATTAGAAAGCAGCCAAATAGTACGTGTTATTCCGTCAGAAAATGAACAAGCGTATTTTGTTTCTTTCACATATTTCTTTTTAAACAACGGAATACATCTTGCTTTTATTGGTACATAATACTCATCAGAATAACAACAAACTCTAGCCAATGGCACAGGATTACCAAGACCCTGTTTAAAGCCCTCTTCTGCCCAACTATATTTGTAATCGTCTCGCCAACCATCTTCCGTTTTATTGCTTATTTCTTTATCTACATCAATTTTACTATTACGCCATAATTCTAAGAATTTTATGCTATCAACAAACGCAATACTCCAGTATTATTTGTAAATGGGTGGCACATATATACAGATTTTTGGTTTTTAATTTTTAATTCAAAAATAACACGTTTTTCTTCAACTATAATGTTTATACCAGGAAAACGTTCAAGCTCCATATTACATTCGAATCCTTATAGGCCTATCACACAAAAT